>JAJXVI010000224.1 GCA_021782195.1 bacterium
GTCCTGCACGGGAACCTGGAGTACCTGACTCGTCTGAGGCCATCCGACTCGGTGGAGTTGCCTGGAAGCTTGAGGTCTGGCCCGGGCCAGCCATTCTTGCGGCAAACTCGACCCGCCTGCCGGACCTCACGTTTTCCGCCGGTCTGTTGATCTCTACCCTCCTCTCCTTCATTGTACTTTTTGCGCAAGCCTCACAACGCCGCGCACGCGAACTTGCGTCGGTCAATGAGCAACTGCAGGCACACATCCAGGAGCGCATTCGAAGTCAGGAGGAACTCGAGAAGGCGCGCCGCGAAGCGGATTTCGCCAATGCGGCCAAAACACGCTTCCTGGCCACGATGAGCCACGAGATGCGAACGCCTCTCAGCGGCATCCTCGGCATGGCCGATCTGGCCATGGACACCGAACTCTCCATCGAGCAACGACGCTACATCGCCCTCGTGCGATCGTCAGCCGACGCGCTTCTGACGCTCATCAACGACATTCTGGACTTCTCGAAGATCGAATTTGGCCATCTTCAACTGGAATCTTCTCCATTCTCGGTTCACGAAGTGATTGATCAGGCGATGCAGACGGTGGCCCCTCAAGCAACGCTACGAAAGCTCAGCCTGCAGCACACGGTTCTTGAGGATGTGCCGTGTATCGTTTCTGGAGACGCGCTGCGCTTTCGTCAGATCCTGCTGAACCTGTTGAGCAACGCGGTCAAGTTCACCGAGGTGGGAGAGGTCGAACTCACAGTCAGCACGGCCCCGCCTTCGGATGACAACCACATCGTGCTCCGGTGTTCCGTGCGAGACACTGGAATTGGCGTGTCGGCCGAGCACATGCAACTCATCTTCGAACCATTCAGTCAGGCCGACAGTTCCTACGCACGCCGCTACGGGGGAACCGGTCTTGGGCTGGCCATCTCGGCGCAGCTTGTGCGCCTGATGGGAGGCTCGTTGCAGGTCGATAGCACGCCCGGCAGAGGTTCGACCTTCACCTTCACGGCAAGTCTGGCCAGGGTGTTTGATTCGGGGACTCCAGGTGGCGGCCCCGATCCCGAGCGCGCGACCTTCACGAAAGTCTATCGAATTCTGGTCGCTGAAGACAACGCGGTAAACCAGGAACTTATCCGACGGATACTGGAGGCAGGCGGTCATCAGGTGACGCTTGCGGCCAACGGGTGCGAGGCGGTCAAGCGTTCGGAGGAGGCGCACTTTGACGTCGTCCTGATGGATCTGCAGATGCCCGAGATGGGGGGACTCGAAGCAACCGCCGCAATCCGCGCGCGCGACCGCGTACGCGGGGAGCACACTCCTGTCATTGCGGTGACCGCGCACGCCCTGGTCGGAGAACGCGAGCGATGCCTCGCCGCCGGCATGGATGAATACGTTTCAAAGCCCGTCCGCGCGGGAACGCTCCTGCACACCATTGCCCAGACACTGACGGCACACGGACAATAGACCGCCGGCATTGCCTCAACCGCTCTGACTCCCAGGTATAAGAGCACACGCCAATACGTTTCGCAAAATATTGCTGAGCCTGTTTTGACGCACCGCTTTCTGCGGTATAAACATACGGGTATGACGGGGTAGCGTTTCTTCCGCTTTCTCCTATCCAGTGGAAGTGCTTCATTGCGACGCGCACAGCGGCGCGCTCCGCGCATTGCGTCGTCAGAGCCAGGCCGCGTGCTATCGCATTGATGCAATTCCGACTGAAAGTCCCGAGATTCAAGGAAAAATGTCGGTCACTTTCTGTTGACTGCGCAGCGCGCATTTCAGCGCGCACCTGCCACCGTGGACACGAGCAATCGGGGGAAGTCTCTCGATCCCGCTCTCCCGCCACCTGCCATCAACATGCGCATCGTCACGACAGATTTGAAGGAGGTGTCTTCCAATGGCCACGCACCCGAGGCGCATTCGCGGATTCCTGCTGGTCACAACGCTCGTCCTCAGCACCGTGCTCTTTGTACAGGGCCTCGCCTACCTCAACTTCACGTGTACCGACTATCAGTTTTCCGGGCGAATGGCCAATGAAGAACGAGCATTCTATCTGGCCTGGAGCGGAATGCAATACTACGCCGTTCAAGGAATTCCAGCGCCAGATTCCAGCGGCGTCTGCTCGCTCGCAGTCGATGACGGCCAACACCAGTGCCGGTTCCAGAAACAGGGCTCCGACCTGGTCTTCGTGGGCGTGGTCGAGAACGACCGGGGGAAGATCATCGCGGAGCGTGACCTCATCGCACCGGGCGGAAACCTTCAACAATGGTACGAGCGTACCCGATGAGAAACACGAGCCCAGATTCACCGCATTCACGCCGCGAATTACGTGGAACCACTGCGGCAACGCGTCGGCCACGTCGGGTTCGGGGTCTCTCCCTCGCGGAGGTGGTCGTCAGTGTGGCACTGATGTCAATCTTTCTCGTCACGATTCAACGCCTCTTCAGCCTGGCCACGTTCGTCTCCAGTGCGGGGACCCGAACGGCCCAGGGGTACCGAAGCATGGCGCTCGCCTTCGACGAGACGGCCCGGGAACTCCGTCTGTGCGAAAAAATCTACTACCCTGACAGCACGACGATGCGGCAAGGGTACGCTCCCTCCACTGACCTGACCCGCCCTTTCGTTTTCAGACGCTTTGACTCCGCTCGCAACGGAGAAGTCCCCGTCGCTTTTACGATAGACGCCCATACCCACGCACTCGTGCGGGTGATCTACGACCCGAACTTCGATCCGGCCCGACCCTCAACGTGGACCGTCAGCAATCCGAAACGTCAACTCCACGTCCTTAGCGATTGCATCGACAGCTTCAGCATCCAGCTCGTGGTGAATCGGGGCAGTTGTCTCGTGGTTGCCAGATTGAGCACATCTCCTTCCCGGTCGGTCTTTCAACTCGAATCAACTGTTCCTGTCAAGGGAATCTGAGAAGACAAACCCGCCCGGAACCGTGCAAGCAGACAGCGTTCACAGTCTGAAAAGTTGCGTCTGGAAGGAGCGTTCCATGCCTCGACCGCCAGGGCATCCCCGTTCCACAAGCGGTGCCTCCGCACCGAGCCGGCCTTCAAGAGGGGTGTCGGCCAGTGAAAGACGGCGTCCCCGTCATCCAGGTGGCGTAACGCTCCTGGAGACGCTCGTAAGTCTGTATCTCCTGTTCCTGATTTCCGTCTACCTGCTCCAACTGTTTGCCGGCGGTTGCAAAGCATTGGACCGTTCGGTCGAGTTCACCACGGCAACATTCCTTGCGCAGGAGGAGATGGAGCAGGTTCTTCCCCAGGATGTCGTGGTCGCTGCACAGGGCAACTTCAATGGTGACTTCGCGGACTATTCGTATGCGGTCTCCACGAGTGAATACTCACCGACCCTGCAGCGCATCGAGGTCGACGTGAGAGGGCGACACGGCGTCACTGCAGCCCTCGTCGCCCTCAAAGCCGGCCCGCCCGATTTCGCGGGAATTTCGACTGACCAGAGCTCCTGCGACGCGACGTTTCGTCGCCAGCAGAACCTCCAGCCCGATTGCTACGTACCCCCCACGTTTGCCCTTCCGCAAGCGCTGCCCGACAGCGGAGAAGCAAGTGGAATTGCCTGCGACGACACCGGCAGCGTGAGTTTCGTTGCCGACCGATACAACTGTCAGCTCTGGTACTATGACGTCAACGCAACGGGTTCGCCCTGGAGCGGTCCTTTTCACCCGGACACCGGAATGGGAACTCCCGCCGGTGTCGCCACAGACTCCTTCGCCAATGAAGCGTGGGTCAGCGACCAGAGCAACCGTGCCATCTGGAAGTTCTACAACGGAATCTGGACGCGCGTACAACCGAGCAACCCGCCACTCGGCGTGCCGGCGGGTATCGCTACTGACGCCGCAGCCTCGAACGTCTGGGTGGTGGACACGACCAACCAGTGCGTACGACGCTACAACGACGACATGCAGACGTGGGACCCTACCTGCTACGGCGCCGGCTCCCTGCAGGATCCGCGCGGCGTCGTGGCACCGCACGGGGGACAGGGACGGGTCTACATTGTGGACAGCACCCACCTGTGGTCGCTCGACACGGGGACCGGTGTCGTGACCTCCGTCGCGACCTTGCCATCAGGACTGCACGACCCGAGCGGCCTTGCCTCCGACCGTTTCGGATCAAGCTTCTGGATCAACAGCACGCACGACAGGGCAATCTGGTATCTGCCCTCTACGACGGCCACAGCAGTGGAGATAGGAGTTCCTTGATGACACGACAGAAAAATCTCCGTCCGACAGCGTCGCGGAGTACACCTTGGCGTGCCGCGCTCGAACGGATGCTTCCGCCACCATCCAGACGATACCGAACACGCCCGTTGATTCTCCTCGGGCGTACGCTGTGCACGATGTTGCAAAGCGGCGTCCAACTGCTGCCCAGTCTCAAAGCTGCCGCACGATCCGCAGCATCGCCCGAACGAGAGGAACTGGCGACGGTGTGTGCGCGGCTTGAAGAGGGAAAACGCTTCTCCAGAGCACTGCGCGAGTCGGACGCGACCTTCCCCGCAATCTTCATTGCTTTCGTCGAAGCGGGTGAGGAAGCGGGGCTCCTGGCCCGCACCATTGAATGGGCAACGGACCTGTTCGAGCAGGAGTACCACTTGAATCGAAAGCTCGTGGCGGCTCTCACCTATCCGGCCTTTCTCCTGATTTCAGCATTGAGCCTGGTTCTCATCACCGTACACTACGTCTTTCCTTCATTTCTGCCCATCCTGTCTGCCCACCCCACGGAGATTCCGCTCCTCACACGCGTTGTCTGCGTCGTCGTAGAAACCACGGCAAATCCGATCTTTGTTGCCCTGGCACTCGCCGTGATCGCGCTGGCCGTGTGGACGTTGCGGACGGCGTATCACACAAATCCGGAGTGGCGAAAACAATGGGACAGCCTCAAACTCACGCTTCCCGGAATTGGTGACCTGCTCGTCAAAGTCAACACGTGCCGGTTCTGTCGCACGCTTTCCGCATTGTTGCAGGCAGGTGTGGACGTTCTCCCGGCATTGACGCTCGCAGGTGGCGTGGTCGACAACGTGGTGTTCACGCAGGCGATCGAGCGCATCAGGAATCGTGCACGCGACGGTGTGGAAATGCGCCGAGCGTTCGAAGAGGAACCACTGTTCCCGAGAATGGTCGCTCAGACGTTCAGTACGGGACAAGAGAGCGCACGACTTGACAGGATGCTCCACAAACTCTCTGAACTCTACGAAATCGAAGTCAACACCGCACTGAGCACACTGACGGCACTGATCGAGCCTGTCATGGTTGCATTCCTGGGCGGCTTGATGGGCACGCTCGTGCTTGCCC
>JAJXVI010000225.1 GCA_021782195.1 bacterium
AGGGATTGAGTGGCTTCGCCAGTTGTCGGCACGCAAGGAGAACCTGCCGTCGCTCAATCTCGCCATGTGTGACGCACTGACACAGGCGGAGATCGGCACGGTACTCGAACTTGCCATTGTCAACACCATCAACGCGACCGTTCCTGACGCCGAGGTGGTAACGATTGTCAGTCAGGTCGAGGTCTCTGCCCAGGACCGCGCTTTCGGGCGCCCGACAAAGCCCATCGGCCCGTTCTACTCACCCGAGGAAGCAGAAGAAGCGCGCCGAACATTCGATGACTGGGTGATGGTGGAGGACGCGGGGCGCGGGTATCGTCGGGTCGTGCCGTCTCCGAAGCCGGTCAAGGTGTTTGCCGCGAGCAGCATTCCGCACATCTTTGAGACCGCGTGCGTGGTGATTGCCGGCGGCGGCGGCGGGATTCCGGTGGTGCGTCGCGACGACGGGACATTTGAACTTGTCGACGCCGTGATCGACAAGGACCGAACCGCGTGCCTCCTGGCCAATGCCATTGGAGCGACCCACTTCTTCCTGTTGACCGGTGTACCTCACGTCAGTGTGGACTTCGGACGTCCAGATCAGCGTGCCGTACTCGATGCTGACGTCGAAGAGATGAAGGTGTGGGCGGCACAGGGACAGTTTCCCGCGGGTTCGATGGGTCCGAAGGTTGCTGCCTGCATCGATTTTGCCGAGCAGACAGGCGGCACGGCGGTCATCACCGACGCGCAGCACATTGCGGGTGCACTCGAGGGTTGCGAAGGCACACATGTCCGGGCAACTCGCGTGAAGGCTTCGTCAGCCACGTCCTGATGGCCGCGGCACCCCTATCTCGCGACGATGTCGATGTCCGCGCTGGGAGGGGTCTGGTGGAGGGCCGCTGAGCTCGCGATGCTGACAATCCGGTCGGCATCGAGTGGACGACGCAGTGCGCCGTCCACCGTCAGGTCCCCTCTGGGCAGGCGCGTTGTGCTGGCGGGAACGCTCAGGACGAGACAACGATGTCGGTCCCGGGCAAGCGCTGCCGTGAGTGACGGATAACTTTCCCTCTCGAGGTCGACGTCCACGATGACGAGATCGAAGAGATGTTCCTGGGACAGTCGTCGTGCGACTTCCGCGGCTGTCGTGTAGAATACCTGCACGGCACGCGCGGAAAGCGCACGTGCCAGCTCTCCGGCAGCCACCTCGTCGGCGTCAACCACAAGCACGGTGGCGACGCGCTGCGTTCTTCGTGCTGGCTGGGACATCAGCGCTTGCGACTCATCAGATGGCAGGCTTCTCCTTGAGTTTCACCACCGGTTGGACGTGCTTGGGACGATCCGGATTCACACCGCGGTTGATGGCCAGGTAGAAGGCAAGAATCTGGGCGAGCGGGGCGGCGAGGCAGATGCGGGGCATTTCTGACACAGCCTGTCCGAGTTCAAGCACGACCTCGCTTCCCATCTTTGTGCGCTGGTCGGCTTCGCTGCAAACAATCAGGCGCGGGCCTCGCATGACCGCCACTTCTCGAATCAGTTCCTCTTCAGCCTTGCGCATGGTGTCGGAGAGGTAGGAGACGATCAGTGTGCCAGGACCGACTGCTGAATGCGATCCGTGCCGAAACTCCATCAGGTGCATGAAATCGCTCGATACACTCGCCATTTCGCGAACCGCGAGTGCATTGTAGGCGGCAATGCCGTAGGCGGCTCCTCCACCGAGAAACGTGATGTGCTGAGATTTGAGTGCCACTGCGCGCTGAATCTCAAGCTGATACTTTCGCACTTCGAAGAGCTCGGGCAGTCGCGCCAGTTCCGCAGGGAGGGTCGCATTTCCGCCAATCCAGGCGGCCAGCATCTGCAGGGCAATGAGGGAGGAGGTGAATGAACTCGTGGCTACGACGGTTTCCTCATACGCCATGCGTAGTGCCAGGGTCTGGTCGCACAGTGGCTTGAGTTCCGCGTTGTGCGTACACACGACGGCCAGGGCCCGCAGCCTGGTGTCCATCTTCTTGAGCTTTTCGGTTGCCCATACGGTCTCGGAGGTGGCGCCGGATCTCGATATGGCGATGAGCAGCGTCTTGATGCGGATGTCATATGGCGGACGTGAAGCGTACAGGATCTCTGAGGCCGGAATGGCAAAGGCGTTCAGTCCGGAGATGGTGTGAAAGACCCTGGCTGCGGACAGAGCTGCGCAGTAGGACGCTCCGCAGCCGATCAGCACAACCTGGCCGAACTTTTCCGACCGAAGCCAGCCAGTCAGTTCCTCCCGGCGTTCCTCGAGTGTTTCCAGCACGGTCTTCCAGGATGCGGCCTGTTCCATGATCTCGTTGAAAGTGGTCGTACCAGGCTTCGACAACACGATTGGCGACCTCCGAAAAGGGGAAAAGTTAAAGTAAATGACGGCTGCGTCTGTTGACCGGGGGTTCCATTCAGGCGGGAAGGTCTCCTTCAAGCGGTGGCTCTGGCGTGACTGTCACCCCTGAATGCTTACACATCGAGAGGGCTCGCGTCAGTTAGTGTCGGGGTCGTTCGAAGGTGGTCGCAGGATTCGAGGGCTGAGCGTCAGAATTGCTGACTGCAATGGTGTATCATTTCCCTGGGGGAAGGATGTCGGAGGAACAGGCATGGTCCATAGCGCGACCAGAACCATCCTGATCGTCGAGGACGATCAGCATATTCGAAAATTGTTGAACATTCTCATTCGGCGCGACGACGTGGTCATCGACGAGGCCGTCGAAGGTCTTGAAGCCCGTCAGAAACTTCTTGACAACCACTACGACCTCGTCATACTCGACCTCATGATGCCGCACGTCGATGGCTTTTCACTGCTCAAAGAAATGCGTGAACGAGAGGAGACGGCCCAGGTTCCCGTGATCATCGTGAGCGCCAGGTCGGAAGACCGGGACCTCATGAAGGGCTATAGCATGGGGGCAAATTACTATATTACGAAACCTTTTGAACCGCACGACCTGATTCATAGCGTCGAGTTGATTCTCAAGATCAAGTACTGATATTTCCTGGCCGGCTGTCTCTGCTGGCCAGTTGAAGAGGTCTATGGCGAGGTATGGGGAATGCGTCGAAAGGGCGTAGCCACGACGAGCACGCGGAACCGACTGAGGCGGTTGAACAACCTCTATGAGACCCTCTTCACGGGCGTTCTTTCGCTCGACACGGATTTTCTATTGACTCGCATGGTCGAGAGCTTGGGGAAGGTAGCCGAGCTCGACTATTGCTACATGATGCTCGTGCAAGGTGAGAGTGACGAACTGCGGACTGTTGCCTGCTGGTGCACCGACGGTGTGCCAGCAGTGGGACGCTGGTCCGGCGTATCAGACAGAGTGGTGATCGGGCGCCGAACCCCGCTTCTGCTGGCCGACACCGCGACTTCTTCAGACATTCCACCGGGTTCGCCGCGAACAATGCTGTCAGTTCCGCTTGTCTTCAGGGAGCGACCCGTCGGTACACTCACGGTTGCGACGTGTCGTGTTCGCGAGTTTTCGTCCAAAGAGGTGCTGGCGATAGCCCGCCTTGCGATGCCGGCCAGCGTCGCTGTTGAGAATGAGCGACTTGAACTCCACGTGCGTGAGCAACTTCGCGAAAAGGCGGTGCTTGCGGAGGGAATGGCAGCGCTTGCGGAGCGTCGCGATACCGGTCTCATCCTGGGGAGGCTCGTACTGCAGATGGCTCACGTGGTGGGCGATGCCTGGGCAGGCGTATTCGCGGCGCAAGGTGAGCGCCTCGTTCTCCAGGCCGTTGCCGGACCGAGCGTTTTGTCGGATGACGCTCGTGTGGGGCCGTGCGGTTCGGATGGCAGACCCCTCCAGCGTTGCGACACCAGGGAGGAAGGAACCTGTGAATTGCGGGTTGTCGCCGACGAGACGCGTGCGGAGGACGAGGCTCCTCGTCTGTCTGAGACGCCCCTGGGGGCTCAGGCCATGCAGTCGCTTCTTCCGATTCTGTTTCACCTGACCGACGGCGATGGCGTTGCACGAGTGCTGATTTCCAGGAACGCTTCCTCTTCGGGACCCGGCACCGCATTGACGCTCACCCCTTCTCAGGGAGACCCTCTGATGGCACTCCTCGAGCGCAACGGCGTAAAGCAGGGGCTGTGCGTACCGCTGGTTCACGTGGATCGTTCCAGAGGCGTTGCCGTGGTCGGTGCTCGGCGTGACGCCATCGAGTTCAGGCCCGGCGACGTGTGTCTTTTGCAATCACTGGCCAGCCAGGCTGCGATCGCGATTGAGAATGCCCAGTTGCTTGCTGAGGAGAAGAGGCAGTCTGAAGAGAAGGAGATGTTGCTCGAGGCAGCACGGCTGGCGGCCGGCTCGCTTCATCTTGAGGAAAGCATGGCCGGGTTTGCTGAACTCTGTGCGCGCAGTCTCCAGGCAGACCAGTGCGTGATCCTGCGTGCCGCTCAGCAGGAGATGAAGTTCTGTGCTGCCTGGGGCATTCCTGAAGAGCAGCGCGTCCAACTCTCCGACATCTTTGGACTGTTGTTGGAGAGGGAACCGCTGTGTCGAACGGTGTTCGAGACGAAGGTGCCACGGCTCGAGAATCTTGATGAGTGGGTGGAGACTGGTCCTACCGAACGTCTGCTGGTGACGGTTTCGGGAGCGCAGACCCTGGGTGTCTGGCCCATGGTGGCTCAGGGGCCGTGTATCGGTCTCGTGTTGCTGTTTTTCCGAAAGCATCGCACGCAGGCTCCCCGACAGATCGAACTGCTATATGCAATCGTTCGGCAGGCGTCGATTTTCACGCGCAATGCGCGCCTCTTTCAGGAGGCGACCGAGAGGGCAGAACGTCTTCAGGCACTGAGCGAGTTAACGGAAGCGATTAACTCCACGAGAGATTTGCAGTCGATTTTCGGCATTGTGGCGCACAATACCCGTAAAGTCGTCAACTGCGACTGGTGCGGTTTCGCGCTGGTGGAACCTGCGCGTGACCAGCTGCATCTACCTGCCATGCATTCCTGCAATCGTCGGGAACCTGTGTTGCCAACGACGTTTCCGCTGGGAGGTGGCCTTGTGGCTCAGGCTGTGGGGGAGCGGCGTCCCCTGATATGTGACGATATCAGCGACCGGTCGGGTTTGCTCGAAGAATTTCTCGTGGCTCGCGGCATTCACAGTCTGCTGGTGATTCCGCTGATTGTGGATCAGGTTGTGGTGGCCACGCTCAATCTTGGAAGCCATGGGCGGGCTGCGTTTAACAGTCAGCAGGTCGATGTCCTGGCCGAGATGGCGATTCATCTTGCCATGGCGGTAAAGAATGTGTCGATGCTTGACGAAATCACGCGCGTAACCGAGGAAATTCGTAATATGG
>JAJXVI010000226.1 GCA_021782195.1 bacterium
GGAACCTGGTGAACGGCGGCGTTGCGTACAAGCTGTCCATTCCAGCGGGTTCAACCCTTGCCGACGTCGCGAACGACATCAACACCGACGCCACCCTGGCTTCCAACGGAATCGACGCGAAAGTGACCGGCACGCAACTGGTCCTCACGTCGACCCATCTCTCGGGAGCCGGCGCGGCGGAACTTTCGGTGCAGGCGAGCACCGGCGACCTGCACACGGCGTCTGGCATTGACAACACCGTTGCCGATGCCTCCACTGCGGTCAATGCGACCGCCGACGCCGAGATTCGTAACGCCGAAACGCTCACTTTCGGAGGTGGCGGCAATCAGATCAATGTCACGCTGGCGTCCGGAGAGTCCATCAACGAGGCGGTAGGGGTCATCAATACCGCTCTCAAGACCGCGGCCATCGGGGTCACGGCCGCGTGGGACGCCACCACCTCGAAGTTCACCTTTACCAACAATGCGTACGGCTCGAGCAACACGGTTCAGAACACGATCTTGAGCAATCTGGCCGGATCGGTCGCCGGCGGCGCCATCAACCTCGACCTTACCTCAACCGCGAACGCTCAGGAAAACATCGCCTCGTACGGCGGAGCGGACGTTGCGGGCACCTTCACCGACCAGACCGGAACAACCTACACGGTGCAGGGGAGTGGCCAGACGCTCACGGGTTCCAATGGTACTCCACTCGCGGGTCTTGAGCTCAACGTGGCCGGTGGATTTGCGGGCAAGGCCGCGATTGACGTGACGAATGCTTCGATGACCTTCCAGATCGGTGCATTTGCCAATCAGACTGTGCAACTTGCGATTCCCAGCATCAGCGCGCAGAATCTGGGCACGTCCGCGACGGGCTTGAGTGCGTACACACCGACCGTCAACCTTGCCTCCATCGACGTCACCCGTGGGAACGGCGCCGGTGCCCAGGACGCCCTTCAAGTCATTGACGCAGCCTCGGCCCAGATCAGTCAGTTGCGCGCCACGCTCGGTGCCTTCCAGACCGACACCATCGAATCCAGCATTCAGGACATGACCGTGGCTTCCCAGAACATGAACTCTGCCGAAGCCCAGATCCGAGACGCCAACATGGCGCAGGAAACGCTCGCGTACTCTCGGGCACAGGTCTTGCAGCAGACGGGCATGGCCATGCTTACGCAGGCAAATCAGGCGCCTCAACAGGTCCTCAAACTGTTCCAGTAGACGGAACGGTCCCGACCTTCTCTTTTGTTCCGCGCAAGTCGACTGGCGGGTCGGGCCCCCAGGGCTTGCAGGGGGCTCCGTGCCGGCATTGTGCGGCGTGAGGGTCGGGCTCGCGTGAAGGATGCCGTTGCTTGAAGCGCGACGGGAAAGTTGCTCTCACGCGGACGCTCGGACTTTTTTTCCCGCGGGCAGGTTTGTTTGGGACGACAATGGTAATAAGCACGTAGAAGGGGCAGGCCAGGACGTGGGAAAGACACGCGTCTTGTGCCTGTTGAGGCGGTGCCACGGTCGGTCAACATCTGTCCGTACCAGGGTGCGCTTGCCGACTTTCAATGCGTTCAGGAGTGCATGAACGGCGGAGGAGGGGGCGCGCGCGCTTTTCGTTTTCGCTTTTGTTGTGCATTCCCCACGCGGACTTCACAACAGGAGCAAGAAGATGAGAAGACTCGTTACGAGTGCGCTACTGGTGCTGGCCATTGGCGCGACACTGGTGGGCTGCGGAGGCGGTGGTTCGGTGGGTTCCGGCGGATCTGCCGGGCAGTCTCAGGGAATGTCGGCGCAGGTGCCTTCCGTGCAACAGACGGCCCAGGTGAGAATCGACTTCAGTCACGCGGTACTGACCGGCGTGGCTTCGAGAACTGCGGTATCAACGTCTCTTCTTCCGGCCGGCGTGGATTCCCTGAGCGTGACCGGCTATGACTCGAGCGGAAACTTGCTGTACGGCCCGCTCGTGGTGCCGCGTCCTGCAGGTGACGTGCTGGTGCTTCAACTGTCGACACGGGTGTCGGTGATAAGCATCAGCGGATTGCAGGCAGGCAAGGACGTCGCGGGATTTGTGACCCGGGTGTCGTTGCAGCCCGGCACGACCACTACAGTGGGTCCAGGCCAGATCCAGGTCATTACGGGCCCGACCGGTCCGCAAGGAGCCAGCGGTGCGACCGGCCCGATCGGTGCCACCGGTGCCACTGGCCCTCAGGGTGCGAGCGGCTCGACCGGTGCCACTGGCCCTCAAGGAATCACGGGCACGACGGGTGCGACCGGCGCGACCGGCGCGACCGGCGCAACCGGCGCGACCGGTGTGACCGGCGCAACCGGCGCGACCGGCGCAACCGGCGCCATCGGTGCGACCGGCGCGACCGGTGTGACCGGCGCCACCGGCTCGGCCAGCGGCACGTTCCTCCTGAGCGGTGCAAACGGTTCGATCACCACGATTGCGGGCGGCCTTCCGGGCCAGGGGATCGTCCTGCCCCTGTCCGGCTATGAACAAACCGCCGTGACCACGCCGGCACCGGTTGGAGGCACCATTGACCAGTCCACGCTGTCATCCGTGGTCGCCCAACCCTTTCCTGCAAATGCCACGATCACGGCCATCAGCGTCTACTATAGCCTCGATTCCCCGTTGTCGCTTGTCGGCAGCACGGTCACGCTCACGGCTCAAGTCTACACGAGCGCGGTGCCGGACAACATCTTGACGCCGGTGCCCGGCGCGTTGGTTATTCCAGCGCCGGCATTCACGGGTGTTCTGCCCATTGGCACGGTCTCCAACGGGATGACGAGCGGTCTGAACATTCCCGTGACGGCAGGTTCGACGGGAGCGGTCGTGGTCTCGGCGACGGCCGCCGGACTGACTCTTGTCAACACGGTGTCTGGCTCTGTGACCGTCGGGGTCGAGGTCACGACTCCCTGACCACGCGCGCACGGGGTGGTGGCGTTTTGTTTACCGCCCCGTGGCGCTCAGTTTGCGTAAGACGTCACGCGTGCGAGCCCGCGGACGGGGACGGGCCGCGCTACCGCCCCGGCGCTGCTCGAGGGGACAGGCCGCCCTACCGCCCCGGAGTTGCCCGAGGGGGCAGGGACACGCGGTTGCCTCCGCTTTTCTGCGCGGCGACGAGCGCAACTTCAACCGACCGCAGCAACTGCGACGGGTCCACACCGTGAACGGGGAATTCCGCCACGCCGCCACTGATCGTCAGGAAGATCGGAACGTCTCCCTCCCGCAACGCAAAGGAGGTGCGCTCAATACGACGTCGGAACCGCTCAGCGGTCAGAAAGGCGCGCTGCATGCTCAGTTCTGGGAGCATCACCGCAAACTGCGCGCCGCGATATCGGCCTGCCAGGTCGGAACCTCGCAACGTGCGTCCGATGACGGTGGCCGCTGTGCGCAGCACGTAGTCGCTGAAATCCGCCCCTCGTGACTCACACGTGGCGACGAAGTCGTCGATGGCAAGGAACACGAGGGAGAGGTGGCGCTCGTATCGTCCTGCCCTTTGAAGTTCTCGCGTCAGGGCGTCGAGAAAGGCGTCGCGATTGGCCAGAAACGTCACCTCGTCGCGGCCGGACCGGTTGCGCACGGAGTCGAGCCTTTCCGACGCGACCAGTGTAAGGTCGAGCGAGGCGTCATTGAGGTGCGCAACGTAGTCGGCGGTGGCCGCGACAAGCCCGACTGAGCGGCCCAGGGCTCGCGTCAGTGCTTCTCGGTGGCTCGCGACGCCGTGCCATAGACGCCCCGCCGCATCTGCCGAGAGCCATAGACCGGTGAGCGTATTCACGAGCTCAGGGTAGAATGCGTCGCCAAGGGCCTGACGGCGATCGGCAATGAATGCGCGCTCTTCCGCGGTCAGCTCGGTCTCCCCGACCATGCCGCGCAGGAGACGAAGGGTGAACTGCTGTAGAGCAGACGCAGAAACGTCTGCACTCGGCATCCCTTCGTAATCCGCGGGCTTGCCGGCGACGATGCCTCCTTCTCCGGACGGCGCCGTCTCCCGCGGTCCCGCGAATGCCCCCGGCTCCTTTCGTTCGTGCGACACGTTACCTCCGCCACACGCTTGAACTGAACAATTTGCCGGTCTGGGAAGGATATCTGTGCGTCGATGTCTTATACATACCTTCACATTTCGGCTGGCGCGGCTTCACATCCTGAGTTCACTCCGGTCCGAAAGACTCCTTCCCGGGTCTCGGCATGCGTTGGAACAGGCGATTCGACTCAAACAGCCGGTCTGACGTCGGCGCCCTGACGCCTGCCTTTCGTGCCTCGGGAAGTTCGGAGGATTGCATTGCACACACCCCGGAACTTCTACTTTACCTCTGAGTCCGTTACAGAAGGACATCCCGACAAACTGGCCGACCAGATTTCTGACGCCATCCTCGACGCCATCCTGGCACAGGATCCTCGTGGTCGCGTGGCCTGCGAAGTACTGGTACACACGGGTTGCATCCACGTGGCCGGACAGATCACCACGAACTGCTACGTTGATCTCGCTCGCATCGCACGTCGCACCGTGCACGAGATTGGCTACACCAGCACGAACTTTGGCCTGGAGGCCGATACCTGCGCGGTGCTCGTCTCGATCGACGAGCAGTCGGCAGACATCGCCCTGGGCGTGAACCGCGCGCTCGAGACCCGTTCCGCATCGATGACCGACCAGGAAGTCGAAGCGCTTGGCGCAGGCGACCAGGGCATGATGTTTGGATATGCCTGCAACGAGACCGACGAACTGATGCCACTTCCCATCACCCTCGCTCACCGCCTGACCCGGCGACTGGCCGAGGTGCGCCACGACGGTTCGCTCCCGTACCTGCGTCCCGATGGCAAGAGCCAGGTGACCGTACGTTACGAGAATGGACGCCCGGTTGGCCTCGAGAACATCGTGATCAGCACGCAGCACTCCGAAGACTGGACGCTTGAGCAGATCCGAGCCGACATCATCAAGCATGTCATCCACCCGGTCATCGATCGCGCCATGCTGCCTCCGGACGAGAAGATCTTTGTGAACCCGACCGGTCGTTTCGTGGTTGGTGGCCCCCAGGGGGACAGCGGTCTTACCGGACGCAAGATCATCGTCGACACCTACGGCGGCATGGCCCGTCACGGTGGCGGCGCCTTCTCGGGCAAGGATCCCACGAAGGTTGACCGAAGCGCCTCCTACGCCGCCCGGTGGGTTGCGAAGAACATCGTCGCCGCCGGTCTCGCGGATCGTTGTGAGGTTGCACTCGCCTACGCCATCGGCGTGGCGCAACCGCTCAACATCGAAGTCGAAACCTTTGGTACGCACAAGATTCCC
>JAJXVI010000227.1 GCA_021782195.1 bacterium
CGTGGCGGCCGCACGTAATCGGGTACTCCTCCCGCTCGAACCGCTCAGCTACAGCCACGTGCGAGAGATGATGGCGGCAACGGTCCCCGGAATCGAAAGCCACACCCACCTGGTGCAGATCATATCTCACCGCTCCCAGGCACTTCCGCTGCTCGTGGAAGAGATTCTCAAGTTCCTCATCCAGAAGGGCATCATCGAGTGTGCCGACGGGCAGGTTCACGTCAACCCGTTCACCGACTCCGACATCCCTTCGCGTCTCCCCGACATTCTGACCCAGCGCGCCCTTCACCTTGACGAGTCGGTCCGCAACATTGTATCGACGGCGGCCGTTGCGGGAAGTTCATTCGATCTCACCTTGCTCGGGAGTCTCAAGCCGCAGAACGAAGGTGAGTTGCTTGGCGTTCTGGACAGCGGGGTACGTGCGGCTCTCATCGCGGCAGAGAGTGACGACCAGTACCATTTCACGTCCGATGACACGCAACAGGTCCTTTATGAGCAACTCAACGAGACCGAGCGAGCCCGCCTGCACGCACGCGTTGCAGAGATCGAGGAAGCGCGGGGTGAGCCTGACGCGGTCATCGGGCGCCTCAGCTACCACTATCAGAGGGCAGGACGCGACGATAAGGCCCTGAATCTGCTGACGCGCCTGAAGCAGAACTTCAACCTGGAACCGGCTTCTGTGGCGGGCAGTCTCCCTCCAACCGTGGTACCGGACTTCGTCCGAAAGGTCGGCACCCAGCTTGACGTACACATCAGCGACCTGGAGTCAGGGGACGAGGCCAAACTGGGGCGAGCCGTCGTCGCACTCATGGAGGCGGGAGAACGCGCAGTCGATCCGCTGGTTCACCTGCTCCTGAGCAGCGAAGACCTTCGAGCGCGTCGTCTTGCGGTACAGATTCTTCACCGCGCGATACGAGGTGTCGTAACGCGGCTTCTCACCGAGTTGCACAAGACCCAGAGCGCCGACGAAAAATGTCGCCTCATCAGCGCACTGGGAGACTACCGGGATGAGCGCATCCTCACGGAGCTGGCGCCATTCTTGAGGTTTCCCGATCGCGCGGTGCGACGGGCTGCGCTAGACATTTTTGTGGCCAGCCCCGAGGCAGCACAGCCCGTTCTCCGGCGAGCGATGTACGACTCAGACGAAAGCGTTGCTCGCGATGCCGTGGCCGCTCTCGGGAAAATCCGTGACAGGGGAAGCGTGCCCGACCTGCTTGCGGTGATCCGCAAGCGAACGGTATTTTCACCTCCCCGACCGAAGGCTCCGCAACGGGAAGCGTGCATGGCACTGCGTGACATCGGAGATGCGCGAGCGATTGCACCGCTCCTCGACGTGTTACGAATCTCTCCGTGGTTTGCACTGCGCCGCAACAAGCGACCAGACGTACGTGCGGCCGCAGCGGTGGCCCTGTCCGCCTTTCCGACCGGGGAGGTCCGCTCAGCGCTCGAGCAGGCCATCGCTGACCGCAACGACGTTGTCTCCGCTGCCGCCAAGATGGCCTGCACACGTCTCATGGGAGGAGCGAGCGGGGAAACCACGCACGAACTGGCTCCAGACGCGCAGCCACCAGCGCTCCCAGGGTTCCCCCCACCCGGACTCGAAAAAGGTCGCCAGAGCTGACGAACACCGCCCAGTTTCCCGTGTAGTGCAACCTGCACCCCGCAAGTCATTGACGCAACGCAACATTCAGCGAAGCATACGGGCCAGTTCCCTGGACGCTACCTCTCGGGCGAGGCGTATTCGTTCTTGCGGGGTCGGGTGTGTGCGTCGCTTCTCACGCGCGACACCGCTGTCAGACTCAAGCATCGCGGCGAACTTGAGGGAATCTATGAATCCCTCGATGGGGTAGCCGCTACGCACAAGCAACCGCACCCCATATGCGTCTGCTTCGCGTTCCTTCCGCAACCCGAGGTCATACGACAGGTACGAATTCACGTACCTGTCAAGAACAGCTCGTGGGACGGGGTTGTCACCATAGCGCCGAGTCAGTTCCTGCGTGCGTTCGGCCTGTGCAACCAGACGCTGCCGACAGTGGTCGAGAAAGGCATGGCTGGCCTCGTGGGCCACCCAGGCGGCAATCATTTCCTCAAACAACCGGTCGGAACGAGACTCTTCCGCAGGAGTGAGGCCATGGATGGTGGGCAGATGGTAGGGATTCCGCGGATGACCCGCATCCACGCGCGTGATGGCAGCGGAACTGAGGCGACTCTCACGCACCGTACACGCAGCCAGGCGCCGCACGCTTGCACACTGCGTGGTGCCGTGACGCGCGATACATTCACACAGGTGATGCAACACGTCAAACAGCAGCGAATCAAAGATAATGACGTGGTCCCACGTCTGGGCATTAAACCCCATCCGCGCGAAGAACACGTAGTAATAGACGGGCTTATAGTGCGGATATACTTGCGCCAGATGAGCATTGAGGTGTCGACTCACTCGGGCCAGGATGGCATCGTAGCGATGATCAGCACGATAGTCTGCCTGGTAGTGAGCGAGAACCAGCGCATCCTGCCACTTCAACAGACTCGCGACACTCTGCGAGTCCTGGGCCCGCGCAGGCGGTGACAGGAAAACCAGCGCAAGCAGCAGCAGCGTCAAGCAACGAGGAAAAGACTGCAACACAGCGCGTACCTTTCTCGCAGAGACGCGGTTTCCCTCGTCACGACCTGCTCCCCGGCCACCTGCCGTTCCTCCCGTAACGCAGCGCGGACTGCGTCACGGATCACGGCTACCAGGTCACGGACAAAACAAAGAGAGCCAGATACGAACCGCAACGCGATTGACCGTAATCTGACTCCCGGACAGATGGTCGGGGCGAAAGGATTTGAACCTTCGACCCCAGCGTCCCGAACGCTGTGCGCTACCAGGCTGCGCTACGCCCCGACGGCTTGCTTATAATACTCGGTCGCCCCCCGCTTGTCAACAGTTGTAATCGCTCTTTCTGCGCAGGATTCCCGAACCAGCCGAGCGTGAAATCACTCCGAAACACGCGGCAATCCAGCATGTAGAGAAGCCCCGGATGCGGGATAGCGCCAGATCTGAAGCAGACGTATCGTCACGCGACTCTCGCCCCCTCCTCATGTAGCGTGTCACTCGGTTGGCGGCGAGAGCGAGACCACAAGTTCATCGCCATCGACCTTCACAGTGTAGCGATCCACGCGGATGCGGTTGTCCTGGGCACACAATCCCGTACAGACATCGACTCCCCATCCGTGCCAGGGACATTTAACGACAGTTCCGTCAAGGACACCGTCTCCAAGAGGCCCGGCGGCGTGGGGACACACTCCGTCAACGGCAAAAAACTCGTTGTCAACGTTCGTGATGCAGACGCTCACCCCGTCAACGAGCACGGTACGAGCCTCGCCCGAGGAAAGCTCTCTAGACGTCAATCTGCCTGCCATTGCACAGCATTCTTCACGCTGGTGCTCCGCACCCTCCAAAGTGACGCCAGCGGCATTGTAGGATCCTCCCACGGGCGGATTGAATGCAAGCCTCCACAATGCAGCCGCGTGAAACCCCCTACCCCTCGGAGCCGGGCCGCGAACACAACGACTCGACATCTTCCTTGCGCACCCAGATTGACCGCGCCCTCCTCACGCTGGGCGAACTCTACTACAGGTCAGTACACGGTGATCGGCACGCGGAACACCAGCTCGCATCCAGGTGCGAGGAACTCGAATCCCTCCGCGCACAAGCTTCCACCGGTATTGACTCCCGTCCGATGGAACTTCCATCCACGTCGTTGGCATGGCCTCGAACTCGCCCCCCCCGATGCACCTGCGGCGCGTCGCTTGCACCAGGTTACCATTTCTGCTCCCAGTGCGGCGTCAGGTCACCGCTGTCGACCGCTCGTTCGGTTCCCTGCCCGAAGTGCGCCCGCCATACCGTTGGCGGCCCGTTCTGCCCACACTGTGGAGCGAAACTAGACGACACGGCACAGCAAATCACCATCCGTCACCCGCTGACAGGTCAGCGGGCCAGCTTCGAAACCCAGCCCACTTCCTCACACACCCCACCCCAGACCGGTTTCGAGACTGCACACCGTTTCAATGACCACAGTCGCCAGCAAGAAAACGTTCCGTCCCAATCCTTCTCCGCGGACCGCGCGCGGAAACAGGAACTTGCACGGTTTGCACACCCCCCCGAAATCGACACGCAGTCACTCCTCCGTGAAGGGCACGAGTTTCTCGCAAATCGGAAATACAGCGAAGCTGAGGCCCGATTCGAGACAGCAACGCTCGTCAACCCGCGAGACCCGAAAGCGCAGCACGCCCTGGGCGTCGCCAGGTACCACCAGGGACACCTTGAAGCAGCAATCGAGGCCCTGGAACGCACGGTACGCCTCAACCGCTCACACGCCGACGCCCTCAACGACCTGGGGCTTTGCTACGCCCGCAAACACGACCCCAGGGCAGCTCAAGAACGGTATGAACAAGCACTCAAAGTCTCACCAACCCACGGAGACGCGCATTACAACCTGGCCATCCTCCTCGCCAGCCAGGGCTCGTACCCCGCTGCCATCGAACACCTTCAACGCTATCTTGAATACTCACCCCGCACACGTGATTACAAACGAGTCACCAGACTCATCGGCGATCTCAGGGACGCACTCAACGAAAAAAAGACAACCGCGCGACCGCAGCCTCCGGCTCCACCAGAATCGCCTGGTTCAACCGGCCACCACACACGACGCCCGTCAAGATAGCAGCAGACGCGCACGGGCCACGTCCATCAACGTCTGGCAGCATCGAACTGCCAGACACTCCGCCTGAGTTGCATTGCCCCATCGTCCGGGCCCTCTCCAGACGAGAGCCCTCCGCCTCTCCAGACGAGAGCGCCAACACCTCGCATCACCGCACAGCTTCGCACGAGCTCAGGCTCCGTACGAAGCAACGGCGCCACGCTGCAAACCCTATGCACGCACCCACGCGTCTCACACTGTCAACCCTACAACCCAGTATTTTCGCCACTTCCCGCCGAAAAACACCAATGTAAAGTCCCCCCGGCAACTGTTGACACTCGACATGTGCGATGATATTATATGGGAGCGCTTTCCGGAGGTGTCCGTTCAGCCCTGATCCGTAGCGTGAAAAGATGACAGGGCAGTCGGTCCCACAATCGGCACACAAGCCTCGGCCAGACCCGCGAACGGGGGAAGGCTGCTCGAACCCGAAGCGGTCCGAGCACGAATCCCCCAGACCCCGCAAGAAGCAAGACTTCGGGAGTCAACGCCCGGCGTCACAGCCAGCGAATGT
>JAJXVI010000228.1 GCA_021782195.1 bacterium
GTCAGAAGTGGCTTCCTGGTTGTAGCGATCAATGCTCGGTGCCCCGAAACCGCGATTTTCGTAAAGACTGCCTGGCCACTCATGTTGACATTGCCTCCTGACCAGCCATCCCCACGAGCAAGTCAGTGGAGTCAGGTGTGAAGAGTGTCCACCACGGCGCCGCGGGGCCGTCCTTCCAAAAGGCGTAACAGGAAACAGCGCCGACCCGGTGGAGCCTCGGCATCACCCCGCCCGGATCCTGCCAGCTCCCGGCTGACCTTGTCTTCAACCTCGACTCGCAAAACAGGTGTACAGCCCCCGAGCAGGACAAGAGCAATCCCGACGACAGTAGACACGGCGGCTACCGCAGAAAACGGGCTGAGAAGGGCAACGTGACTCGGGTCTGTCTGGGATCGAATGGGAGACCGACTGAAGCTGAACTCCAGTCCAACGGCCGGGGTCGGGCTCTCGCCTCCGGACAATCCGAAATCGAAGTTGCTGCTGTTACAGCATCGCCTGACGTAAGCCCGAGCAGGAACAATGAACAAGTCCCCGCTAAACTCGAGCGCAGCACAACCGAACGCACCATTGACCGCGAGCCGATAGAAAACGGTGAACGAATCCCTGCTGAACTCGAGAGAGCGATACTGTGCCGAGCCGGCTATCGCTGCAAGGTGTGTGGGTGACCGCAGAGACGGCGCGGGCCTGTTCTCGGTGTTCGAGGCCGGGCCGGCTATCGCTGCGAGGTGTGTGGGTTACCGCAGGGTCTCCATGTTCACCACGGCAAGCCACGCAGTCGGGAAGGAGGAAATGACACGAGCAACCTGGTTGTGTTATGCGCTTCCTTGCACCGGGCGGCTCACGTCCGCGACTGCAGAGAAGACCCGAGCTTCGCCAGGGACTTGAATGCGCGCGTCAACACAAGTCAAACGGGGGGCGGACCAAGATTGACTCAGGGTAGCTCATTCTTCGTGACTGGTGCGCAATCGTTGCCCACGCAGTCAGTCACGTGTCGCTCATCAGCAGAGTGCTGGGCGGAACGCCTGTGAGCACTGAGCGTACTGTCCGCCACTTCGAGTTGATCAAGAGGGTGCCGAACCCGACGCGTATGCACGCACACGCTCAGGTTGTCTGTCGTACACACTGATCAGCAGTCAGTAGAAACTCTTGCTGGCGTGCGCACAGCGTGCAGACCTGACCGAGACGACCTGAACGGAAGCCAGATTCGTGGCCTCCGAAAGCGGGCGGCAGAGACGCGTCTCCGGCACAGGTCGAGCGCGGGCAACGCTAAAGAGAACCGCAACGCTACAGAAAACAGCAACGCCAAAGAGAGGCGGCGAGCGACTCCTCATCGCTCACCGTGTCGCCGCTTTGCGTAGGACTGTGTGGAACTGTTGAGTGTGAGTGAAAATGTCCACCTGATCGACACCAGGTTCATGTCAGCCATCGCGGCATCTGCGACCTTGAAGTCGCGCTTCCCGGTCTGAGGACTCTCGGGACAGATGACATCTGACATTCAGTGAGCGAAAGCCTCATGCTCGATGACAGGCGCTCGCGGCTGCGCGATGCCCTGCTGCGCAGATACCGTTTGCCCGAGCCGGCAAATGTTGTCTACGGCGACAGGATTGCTCGTCAGCCCTCTGCGCCACAATCACGCTCACGCGGCTCGAAGACTCATTCCGCCAGGCGGAATGGGCGGCGGGTCATCACTCGAAGGGAACAGGAGGACGCATCCGACCGTTCGACGGACTCGAGTACACTCCGATTCCGATGCGTGACGTCGGTCGCGCGGCATCGCCGTCGGGCAGAACCGCCGATCCTGCTTGAGTCGTTGGACGCGCGCGAAAGAAAGAGGCACGCACACGGATCTCACCTCTCCGGAGACACAACCTTCCTCCGACGGGACTTCTACAGCCGCTGACAACCCTGTAACCTGCTTCATCCTCATTACCTCCAGGCCTGTTCTGGAGGTCATTGTATCGAAGCCGTGTTACCAGCAGACGTCCACTGCGTTGCCATTTCCACAACGTTCTATGAACAGAAGATGAACAGGACCTCATACCCCGAGGAAGGAGATACAACCGACGGAAAAGACGCCCTCAGTCGTGGAAACGACTGGAAGTGAAGAACAAACGTGCCATCGCCCCCCCATGTCATCAGCATACGCACAACGTGCCCGACCCGAACGAGCGGCTGCAGCACCCGCGAACGCTCCGCACAGCGGCCTCAGCGAGACGCGCGACGTGACCGCCCCGAACGAGCCTTCCCAGCAGATGACGTTCCCCCGGCGGCCCTCCAGGCGGCGCGCGCCGCATAAGCCGTGGCCAGCACCGAGATCCCGCCCCAGAGGCCCGCCCAGACCAGGGCACCAACGCCCGTCAGATGCGCAAGAATCGTGGCATCGGTCTGGCCGCCAGACGGCCCCACGGCCTGTGCCCACCCGGTGGAGATCGCCACAAGCGCAACCAGATCGTCGAGCGCATACAAACAGCTCGTGAAAGCGATGAAGTCGAAAAGAAAGTAGCGAATCCCGTCGGTAAACTGCCACCGCCACGCAATAAACAGCACGGCCAGCACCCCAAGGCCAATCTCCATGGTCATCACACTGCGGGCATAGAAAGTGAACATCGCGAAAAAGCCAGCCAGTGCCAGCAGAATCGGCCGGTGCCAGCGACGATGCTGGGCTCCCACCAGGAGCAAGCATCCGAACAGAGTGCTACCCAGATAGCCCGCACTCGTGAAGATGAACCGATTGGTTCCGCTGGCGTAGGTCACCCCCGACGCGTTTGCAAACACCTGGATGCTCAGCACGTGCCCACCCGTCAGCAACGCCGCAAGCGCGTGGCTCCCCTCATGGATCGCCGTCGCAAACAGGCGAAGCGGGTACACGAGCGACACAAGCACGGGAACGCGGGGAAGGGCAAGGGTCGCGATGAAAGCCAGCACGGCCAGAAGGCGCCTGGAATCGCGCCCTCCGGCGGTCACCTTCGTCGGTCTGGACGGTTTTGCAGGGCGGACAGGCATGCTCGGGCTCCCATTCTCTCTTTGCCAGACTTCGGGCAGACGCGCCGGTAGCGTTGCGGCCGGCAGCACGCTTGCGGGCGGTTCCCATTCTCTCTTCGCCAGACTTCGGGCACACGACGACGGGTCCTCCCCCTGTTCGATCACCGACGCCGAAGCCGGGGTAACCCGCAGCACTGACTGCATCGCACCCCGGCGTCAGCGAGAGAGGGGCGTCACATGGTGTAAACGCCACCGAGTCCTCCGGCGAGCGAACCGATGACAGCGAACACCACACACGTGCACACGAGCGCCACGATCACGTAGATCATCAGTTGTTCAGGACGTGGTCTGAGCACGATGCCGACACCCAGCCAGACCAGGTACAGTCCGTAGATCCCGCCAGCCACAAGTACGAGGCCGGCAAGTCGGCCGATACCGGGCAATAGAATGAGGAAGGCCGCCACAGAGGCAATCCAGGAAGGCGTAGAGGCGTACACCGTCACCTTTGTAGCTTGCACCAGGTCGCAGGCGGCTCCAAATTTCGGCCCCAGCGCCTGGAGAATCCAGGCGACCACAACGACGCCGATCAAGCCGAACACGTAAGACTCGATCCCCCCCTCGATACTCCGCCTCAAAATCCAGGAAGCGCCGCT
Source organism: bacterium (assembly GCA_021782195.1). Lineage (GTDB taxonomy): Bacteria > Vulcanimicrobiota > Xenobia > RGZZ01 > RGZZ01 > JAJXVI01. The sequence continues at coordinate 3,636 of JAJXVI010000228.1, forward strand.
ATAGCGCATTCCCCGGACGAATCCCACCAGCACATGCACGACCAGGGGTATCAGCGACAGCACGGCGGCATAGCGCAACACGAGGCCCTGCACGTCGGCCTGTTCGTCGCGAATCCGCGCCCACTCCGCACGGGGATTGAGAAAAAGCCCCTGCACCCGTTCGACCAGGCCGGCCGGCACACCGGCACGCTCCAGCGCACCGGCAAACTGATACACGCCTTCGGTCACCTGGTCGCCCAGGGTGGGTCCCTGAGGTCCCGGCGTGGGAAGCGGGCCCCAGCCCGGACCGGCATCCTGCGGCGCGGGCGGAGGGGTCCCACCCCATCCAGCGGACGGCGGAGCGGGCGGAGGGGTCCCGCCCCATCCAGCGGACGGCGGCGCGGGCGGAGGGGTCCCGCCCCATCCAGCGGACGGCGGAGCGGGCGCAGGGGCCCCGCCCCATCCAGCGGACGGCGGCGCGGGCGGAGGGGTCCCACCCCATCCAGCGGACGGCGGAGCGGGCGCAGGGGCTCCACCCCATCCAGCGGACGCTGATGCCGCCGCAGGGGTCCCGCCCCATCCGCCACTCTGGGGAACGGTCGGGGCACTTCCTCCCCAGGCGGCGGACGGCGGCGCGGGCGGCGGGCTCGCTCCCCATCCACCGCTCGGCGGCGCGGTCGGAGCTCCCCCCGACACCCTCATATCCAGGCTGGTTCCGCACTCCTGGCAGAACCGCGAGGAGTCATCCTGCTGAGTCTGACACTTTGGACACACCATGGCTTTCGTTGAGTCCTCTCTGCTATCCCTGTTCCCCACCAGCACCAGTAGCCAGTCTCGAAACCCGTATTTATCCTACCCTTTTCGGGCTCCTCCTTACGAGTCTGGCGATACAGCCGCCTCGTCCCTGGCAACAGACCCCTGCGAACCTGACTCGGATGCCTCCTGCGGTTCCTCCTCACGGGTAAATCGCACGGAAAGGTACCACTGGCCATTCCCACGCTCATCCTCAAGATAGAGGACGCGCTGTTTCTGACGCGTGGATCCTCCCGTCGCCGAGCCCAGCGCAACCCGCACCCCTCGATGGGAGAGGCGTCCCGCACGACGGAGACGTGCGAGGTCATAGGCAAGTTGTACGCGACTGTACGGGATGAAGTCCTCGCGACGCGGATTCTCAAAGAATGAGGGGTCCTGACGCAGGAAGGCCAGTTCCCCCAACAGGTCGACAACATCGATGCGATTGCCGAACGAAAGGCCGAGTCGATGCAAACGAACCTGATAGGCAGCCAGGAACTGTTCAAAGAACGCTCCTGGATCAAACCGTGTTCCCTCCAGAAAAGCGTGCTGCTTCTGGCAGGCTTCCAGGATTGCGTCCGCATTGAGGGGCAGGGTGGCAAGGTCGTTCCGCGCATATCGCAAGATGGCAACGCGGCGTGAGAAATCGACCCCGACCGTGAACAGGCCCAGACGAAATTCCGGCGGGTCGGTGGTCAGGGGAGCGCATGCCACACCGGCTCGAGTTGCCGCTTCACGAAGGTCTCGCCCGAAATGAAAGCGGAGGTGGCGTTCCTTTTCCGAAAGCCACGCCTTCAAGACCGTCACCAGGCGACTGACGTGCTCCCTGGGGGCGCCGT
>JAJXVI010000229.1 GCA_021782195.1 bacterium
GGGCCCTATTCTGAGGGGATTCGCGCCATGCTGGCGCGTGGCGTCTCTACATTTGTCGAGATAGGTCCGGGAACCGCTCTGGCCGGGATGATCCGGAAGATTCAACGCGACGTGCGGGTCCTCAACGTCCAGGACGCTGCAGGATTGCTCCGCACAATCGATGCACTTTCAACGAATGTGGCGGGTTGACGACATGAGTTCTGCAAATTCCCATGAACTGCCCCTCACGGGCAAAGTTGCCCTGGTGACCGGCGCGACGCGCGGTATCGGACGCGCAATTGCCACTGCGCTCGCGCGTGCGGGAGCCGACGTTGTCGTGAACGGTCGTTCTGAGGATGCCGTCAGTCGCGTGGCCACGGAACTTGCGGCCCTCGGCACACACACGATGGGATTCGCTGCCGACGTCTCGAGGGCCGACGACTGTGAAGCGCTGTGCAAGCGCGTGATGGACGAGTGGAAGCGTATCGACATCCTCGTGAACAACGCGGGGATTACCCGTGATACCCTGTTGCTTCGAATGAAGGAGTCCGACTGGGACGAGGTTCTTGACGTCAACCTCAAGTCGGCTTTCCTCATGACCCGGCTGGTCAGCCGTCCGATGATGCGCCAGAAGAGCGGTACCATCATCAACGTGAGTTCCGTTGTGGCACTTACGGGGAATGCCGGGCAGGCCAGTTACGCGGCGTCAAAGGCCGGTCTCGTGGGCTTTACCCGTAGCGTGGCGCGCGAACTTGCTTCTCGCAACATCACCGTGAATGCGATTGCACCCGGTTATGTTCGCACGGACATGACCGAAGTTCTCAGCGATGACGTCAAGCAGCGGTTGCTGGAGAACATTCCGCTCGGGCGACTTGGAGAACCTGAGGATGTGGCCGACGTGGTCGCATTTCTTGCGTCACCGGCGGCGCGTTATGTGACCGGGCAGGTCCTGGTGGTCGATGGTGGCATGGCCATGTAGCTTCCGCCGGGGACCGGAGCGACCCAAGAAGTCCGTCGGTTCCCTAGGATGGCACGTAGCAGGAGTTTGCCCGTGCTGCCAATATTAAACATGGACTTTCAAGAGCCGGCCGGCGGGAGTCTCATCCCTCTGTCGCACGGTTCTTTGCGGGACGACGTGTCCCGCACCAGTTGGTGAGTGAAGGAGATTCCCGAAAATGTCGTCTTCCGTGATGGATATCGTACGAAAGATTGTGAGCGAGCATCTTGGAGTGGAGCCCGACCAGATAACCCCTACGGCTGCCTTCATTGACGATCTGGGCGCGGACTCTCTCGACATCGTCGAGATTGTTCTTGCGTTCGAGGATGAGTTCCACATCGAGATTCCCGACGAAGACGCCGAGAAAATCCAGAGAGTGCAGGACGCCTGCGACTACATCATTGCAAAGGCTGGCAAGGAGGTTTCCTGAGGTCTTGCATCCAGCAGTCGGTGGAGGCAGTACGCCTGACGCCATCGCCTGGCTCGGTGCCGGCGTCGGCTTCGGGTTCCTGTCCGGTTGGGCAGTCGGCTATGTTCTGAAGAAGGCCGCCCTTCTGCTTGCCCTTGCGCTTGGTACGGCATTTATCGTCATCCAGATCCTGGTATTCAATCGCATGATGAGTGTCGACTGGGCTGCGGTTGCGTCGGTTTTCGGGTCAACCATGCACTCGATCGACGGCCGCGAGTCGCCGATGTGGAAGATCCTGCTGACGAACTTTCCCTACGCAAGTTCCTTTGGTGTGGGCTTCTTGATGGGCTTTCGTCGAGGATGAGTCCCTTTGCACGGATGCACGCGCTCGGCGGTTTCTGCGCTTCGGGTGGGAGACGTTTCGCTTGACTGCTGTTCTGCACGATCCTCGCACCCGCTTGCTTGAGGGAGTCTGCCCGTGATAGTGCCTTTTTTTCACTTCGAACCCGTGGTCCCGGCGTCTGCCTGTGTTCACCCGTCGGCCACGGTACTCGGACGCGTGTATCTTGGCGAACACGTCAGCATCTGGCAGGGTGCGGTACTCAGAGGCGACATCGCCTCGATACGGATTGGCGACTTCTCGAACGTCCAGGACAACAGTGTGTTGCACGTTGATGATCTCTTTCCGGTTGAAGTCGGTCGTGAGGTCGTGGTGGGTCACGCCGCGCGACTTCACGGAGCGACCATCGGGGACGGGTGCCTGGTTGGCATCGGTGCCATTGTGTTGAACGGGGCCGTGGTGGAACCGGGATGCATTGTTGCTGCGGGCTCGCTTGTTCCCGAAAAATCTGTGCTGGAAGCGGGAGGACTCTACATGGGGGTGCCGGCACGTCGCAGGCGCACGCTTGACCCTGCGGAGCTCGGACACATCCGCTATCTTGCGCACAAGTATGCCCTGGTCGCCGACGCACACAGGCGCAACATGGCGGCCGTCGAACGCGGGGAGCGTCTGACAGGCTCCGACTGGAGCGCGGTAGAGTCCAAGATCGCCGCGTGCAGGCGCGCTTACTGAAAAAGCATCCTCGTAACGCTTCCCTGCCGAGCAGTTGGAAAGGTGCACAGTCTCCTGTCACTCTACGCGGTAATGGGCCGCGAATGGGTGAGACACTCCCTGCCACCTTTGCAGGCACCGCAATGGTCTGCGCAGAATGGGCAGGCGTGCTTTTTTCGTTCTCAGAGGAGGAACCGTGATGTTCAAGAGATTCGGCGCGTTCGGTCTGGCCGTTGTACTGGCAGGCCTGCTCATGGGGGTCGCCGACGCGAAAAACAATGTCACCGTTTTTGTGGGGAAGACGTCACTGCCTGGCGTGCTTCGTGGCACGCGCGTCTTTGCGCCGGCAGATGCCCTCTTGCGGGCCATGGGCTTTGCCTGGACGGCCTCGAGCGACGGGTACGTCCTGTCACGTGGCACGACCGGCGGGCCACCCCTTACGGGCTCGAGAGTCACGCTTCACGATGGTCCCCGACAGGCGTGGGCCGTGACGTGGAAGTACCAGGGAGAGGCCTGGGTTGACGCGCGACTGCTGTCGCAGGGCCTTGGGTACATTTTTCTCTACAATCCGTCGCTTTCGATGGCTCAGATCTCCATGCCAACCACGGGGGTCCGGTCGCACGCGCTCAAGGTTGCGCTGCGGAAGGCGGAAAAAGAGGCCCGACGCGCTCCAACCACCCACCCCGCCACCGACTGGCGCGCGGGTTCCTCGTCCGACGACCAGTCGGATGCTGATGAGACTGCGAGCGCGGGTTCCGCGTCGTCGTCAGGCGAGGGGAGCGGATCCGGTTCCAGGAATGACGATCCGGTGGTTGTCGAGCAGTTGGAGTACCAGACCGGTCACACGGGGAACCTGACCGGGCGGGTTGTTCTCAAGAATGCCGCGAAGGTCCCGGTTCGCGACGTCTACGTCTATGTCTCGATAATGAAACCCCAGGGCGAGCGCGCCGCAACAGCGTCGTCTGGCCAGGGCGGTCTCCCCTCGGTTGCTTCCTACGTCAAGCCCAGCGCGCTGTTCGGCACGTTCGGGGGATACGAAGGTACCCCGCCGAGCTCTGTATCGAGCAGCTATCCGGGCGACAATCAGTCGACTCCCACTTTTGGTTCCACTCCTGCCCCGACCCCGACGCCAGCGCCCTCGCCATCTCCGTCATCTTCCCCCTCGAAGCAGAAGAAGGAGAAGGTGAAGGTGAAGAAGGTGCTGCTCACTACCCTGCCGGCTCGTTACGTGAGCGTGATTGAGCCGGGAAAGACCGCCTCCGTGGATTTCACCTGGTCAAACCCGCAACAGCTTGACGTCACACCAGAAGTCAAGACCGAACACGATCACGTGCCCTACTCGCGACCGAAACCCGCGAAGGGATCCGAGGAAGGTAGCGCAAAGCCTGCGCCCCCGGCGACGGTCACGATTGACTACGACCGTGTCGGTAAGTTGAACCTGACCGGAGAGCAGGAAGGCAAGCTCCACGGGCAGCACACCTGGGTGTCGGTCTGTCAGGACCTGGGGCTCAACGTAAATCTCCTTTTCAGTGAGCCGAAGGTCGACCCCATCTACACTGCCGGGCCAAGCCTCCTGCCTGGCGAGGGAAAGGAACTGCCGGGTCACGAGGCCACGGTGGAGTTGAAGGCCACGATCGGTACTGACGGCAAGACGACTTACGCGATTGCGCAGGGATCTGGCGACGAAGCCGCCGACAAAGTGGCCCTGGCAGTCGCGGGTCGGATGGTCTGGCTACCGGCGATGAACCACGGTCTGCCTGTGAGTTCAAGCCTGACTTTTGGTCTGCACCTGCGTTCTTCGAAGGCACAGACCGCAACGACTGACGAGGGTTCCAAAGGTGACGAACACGCCGGAGGGGCGAGCGAGTCCGGAACCGGCAACGGTTCCGAGAGTCCGACGGCTCCTCCCCCGGCGCCAAAGGTCGTGCCCGGTTCCTGAGTCTGCACCCACCACACGGCGTCACGTGCACGGTGGTCCGCAATCCGGTTTGCCAGAGGCTGTCGGTTTTGCGTGACCACCCCGTGTCTGCCCGTGTCCAATTTCGGGGTCGTTGACTCGGCCCTCGCCACTGTTGCTCGCGCCCTTTTTCGGTTCAATCGCCCCTGGCGAGAAGGACCTGGGGGCCTTTTTGCGAAACTCCCGTCGGTCGCATGGCAGTCTCGATCGTGCCGCACGGCCAGTGGGAAGCCTTTCTCGTTAAGAGTGTCTTGCCCTGGCCGAAGGGAAGTGCGGGGTCTGTTGCGAACCCCAAATGCTTGCTTCGGGTCGCTGTGACCCCGTCCATCCGGAGAAGAAATGAAGACCCTGACCAACGAGGTGCCGTGCTGGTGGCGACCGCATGGATCCCTTTCGTCTACTACAGGCCCGTTTTCCAGCAGCCTCGCTGACGCGCTGCTCGATGTGGGGCGCCGTATTGTGGTCGTCGAGACCGGCGGTGAACTTGCCCTTGCCCGAGGTGGCGTGCTGTTCGAGGACGCTGGCCCACCGCGTGCGGATTCGTGCGCGGTGCGTGCCGTTGTGCCCGCACTGTGCCCGTGGCAGCTCGGAGATCCGGGCTTCTTGCAATCCCACCGTCTTCGCTACCCGTACGTGGCGGGTGCCATGGCCAACGGAATCTCCTCGGTGGAGATGGTCTGCCGCATGGCCGAGGTAGGCATGCTCGCGTTCTTTGGGGCTGCCGGACTTGAACCTGACCGTGTCGAACAGGCGATTGAGCAGATTTCAAAGACGGTGGGGAGCCGCTCATTCGGATCCAACCTGATTCACAGCCCTTCGGAACCAGGCCTCGAGGACCGCATT
>JAJXVI010000230.1 GCA_021782195.1 bacterium
TGGCGAGACAGTTCGCCGACCTCGTGGGCGCCGTGCTCCCCGTGCGCGTGACCAACGAGGTTGCGAACCGGTGCGAGCGTGCCGATCTCACCTTTGCTCTGCTGGCCGACCGGGCTTTTGACGAGGAGGGGTTCGTTGCGCGCCTGACCCGTCAGGCCGTCGTGTGGCAACGCCGCTGTGATTGCGAGACGACGCGTGCTTTGCTCGGCTACGCGGCCTATCTCCGGCGCGACTTCGGGCGCGCCGCAACGTGCTTCATGACCTGTATCTCGCTCAATTCGCGCAATCTTGACAACTGGATCGACCTGGCTTTCGCGTGCAATCACGCGGGCAACCCGCTCGGTCGTCGCATCCTGTTCGACTTTGAAGAGTTCATCGCGCGCTATCCGGGCGGAATGTGCTCTCTTGGGGTGGTAGAGCGCCTGGCAGCCGAGATTGAGGCAGATTCAATGAGTTATCGGCATGTGTGGGCCGACTACGTGTGTTCTTCACCCTGAGCCGGGCCTCGGCTGCGGACATTTTCGTGATGGACGCCTTCGCAAAAGCGCGTCGGTCTCACGGGCCTGGTTTGAGGCACGGGTGTATGTAACCCACCGCTGTTCAGGGTGCCGCGACTGTCTCGTGCTGCGTTACAGGCGCCGTAAGAAGCGGCTTTGCAGCGACTGCTGAGCGCGGGTCGGACCCAGCATCGCGATCAGGGTCCGTGCCAGGATGCCTCCGCGCAGCTTGCGTCGAGCGGTTTCGTTGACGGCGGCACGCCACGGAACTTCGATTTCGGCGAGAGTCGCATCGACAATGGCGTGCACGCCGCACTTTCGCGCCTCACGGACCACGCGGTCCCAGTCGAAAGACCAGCGACGACTCATTTCGGAGAGTTCCCAGGCGTACAGGCCGCGTCGCGCGTCTGTTGCACGCACGGCGTGCTCAATGAGCGCAAGGAGGAACGCATCCTCCCGCGACATCAGGAAGAGGTTTGTCGCGTCGACTCTGGCGTTTATGACGCGACTGCCTGCTTCGTCACCCGGTGCGTGCGGGTCGGCCGCCTGGGACAGACTCGGCGTGCCCGACGGCGAGGCGCCTCCACCCGGACCGGGGGAAAGCGAGGACTCGGTCAAGTTGCCTCCCTGCGCGGGCGCGTTTCGTCCTGACCAGGCCCGAGCAGCTTCACCGGCCGTGCGTCTGGCATCAGCGGTTAGCCGCGGCGCTTCGTGGGTGATGAAAAGCCCTTCGTGCAACGCCACGGGCACCTGGGCGGCGCAGGTGGCCCGACTGAAGAGCGCAGTCGAGTCGAAGTGCGCGCCCGCCGGAGTCAGACGGTCCTCCAGGCTTAACGGGGGCAGTCGCGGGTGTTCATAGTGTCCGGTTGAACTCGCGTGGTATGCGACTGATTCCAGCGCGTCGTGCCATGACGTGCGTTCTGCCGCCCTTTCGATCAGGAGTCGGAGACGTTCGACGGGGCGGACCCCCGGGTCCGGGTAGAGCGTGCACAGTGCATCGAATGCGCCGAGCAGCAGCGCACGTCTCGGGGACGCCATGCTTGCAACCGCGTGAAGCGTTATTATCGCTTCGGCGTTGATGTCACGCGTTTCTTCGTAGGCGCGAAGCCATCGATTCTGCATGTCCATGGTCAGCAACGGGAACGCAAGACGCTCGCGAAGGCGAACGTAGGCGAGTGGCACGAGGTTTTCCTGGCGCAGTCGCCGCTCGTGGCCGCGCAGGTCACGGAGGTCGCCCAGACCGCTCCAGTCAGCTTGCGGGAAGAGGAAATCCGGGGGAAAAGGAGGCTCGTGACGAAAGTCGTCGTGAAGATCCGGGGCTGGGGAAGGCATCGTGGGCAGTCTTCTCTTTCAGGCAGGCGCCAGGTCTACCTTGCGGCGCCAACGGCGAGAATCCTGCTTCTGGCGCTACGGTGGACGTGCGCTGACCGGCGGACCTGCGCCCGCGTGTGGCTTTTTTGCCGCGAGGAAAGACCCTTCCGTTCACAACGGGTGCAGGTCGAGCGCGGCCCTCGCGATCGTGTCAACTCGTCGGATGCAGCAGGTCGTGTACCTGACCGAGCAGTTCGTGTGGACGCAGTGGCTTGGGCAGGAATGCATCGCACCCGGCCTGCATCGCATCGGCTCGCTCCCCTGGCAACACACTTGCGCTGATAGCCAGGATGGGTACGGTGGCCGTCGCATTCACCGAGCGCAGTTCGCGCGCGAGGTCTAGACCGTTGCCATCCGGCAACCGCACGTCAAGCAGCACGAGTGCCGGGACGGCGTTGCGCACCCACGCCCGTGCTTCGGCCAGCGTGCGTGTATCGCGCACGATGTAGCCGGCCGGATCGAGGATTGCGTGGAGCAAGGCGAGGTTGAGGGGAACGTCCTCCACCGCCAGGATTACCGTCGGTGACTCATTCCTGTAAGAGGTCGGCGGCATCATTTCTTGCGTGTTCGTAGGGCACCTCTTCCCGGCTGGCAGACAGAACCGTGACTTCGTGAGCAGGAATTGTTCGGGTAGGAGATTGTATTCCCAGGAAGGAGCGATGCCAAACTCGTGACGATGATGACTGGCTCGCCTGCCTGTCGGTGCGTGAGGTGGTGCGAGATCCCGGCCGCTCTGGAGAGGGTCGGCGTTCGGTGGAGGAGATCGACTTGCTGCAGCCGTCTTTGTGTGTGGACCACTTCCTGCATATCGACTTTGCGAAGGTTGGACGACCTTTTCTCATTCTTGATGTTGACAACACGATCTCTGCCTGCGCCACCCACGCTCCCCTGATTGACGGGGTTGCCGAGTTTCTCGACACAACCCGCGCATCGGGCGTTTTGCGCGATGTCTGTCTTGTCAGCAACGTATTTGCCGGGCGCAGGAAGGTGGATCGCGTGAAACGATTTGCCCGGGTTCTGCGTGCCCACTACGTGCTGCCGAACGTGTTTCACCTCAAGCCTCACGCCGCGCCGTTTCGCGAGGCGCTCGGGCTCATGGGCGCGCACCCAGCCCAGACCGTCGTGGTGGGAGATCAGATCTTCACCGACGTTCTCGGGGGCAATCGCCTGGGCATGTTTACCGTCTACGTGCGTCCTCTCGGTCCCGATCACTGGACGACGTGGTTCACTTTTCGTCGGCTGCGTGAACAGCGGGTGTTGCGGGCATGGCAGACGGCTCGGGACGCGCGTGAGAGCTCGACTCGCGCTGGAATGGGGCAGGGGATGGTGCTGCCGGCCAGCGCGGACTGATTTTCCCCCCGGTGGGTGTCGCGCTGCCGGTGCGCGGGGACGTTGACGCCGCGGGTGTCGCGTGTAGCACAAGATTTGCCGGGATCTGGCCTCGTGGTGTCTCCAGGTTTCTTACGAGTGCTGTCGTTTCCACGAGCAGCGCGACCACGAGAACTGCCAGCAAGAGGCCGGGGACAATTTCAGGGTGACGCCCGGTCTCCTTCACGGCGCACTTCCCCCGCTCAGGGACGCGGGACGTTGTTGATAAGCTGGCTGTCAGAGGCCGGGAAGAGGGAACTGGTCCCGGGCGGCAGTGGCCAGCCGAAGTAGGTGGCCCGAATATGCGCAACCGTGTCAGAGTCGTTTAACTGGCCGTGGTCCATGCCAGTGGGTACAATCAGCGAATGGGAGTCAGGCATCGAAATGCTGCTCGAGTCTACGAGACCATCACCCCACGCAAGGCCGTCCGCGTCGTTGGCGGCAGTCGGCATGCAGTCGGTGCCCACCAGCAGCATCGGGACTTTCGCCTGCTGCTGTGCCCAGCGGCTGTTGAGGTCCTGGAGGTGGGGATTGTTCGGCTCGCTGCGCAGCCATTCCATCGACTGGCGGTCGGCTTCGCTGACGCCTCCCAGTTTTTCCGCCCAGGTTACGTGGTTGTTGAGCACGTCAAGCACCATGTCGCCGAAGCGGGTACCGTGGTTGGGAGTACCGAGCGTCATCACGCGGTTCAGGCGGTCTCCTCCGCGGTCGACGTACAGGCGCATGTCCTGTCCACCCATGGAGTAGGCCTCCGCGTCGAGTTTGTCATACCCGGTTGCGTGCGAGATAGCGTCGAGGTTCTGGCGCATCTCGGGCAGGTTCTTGTCCGGACTCTGATGCGTGTCAGACCAGACGATCTCGAATACACGCGACTTTGAGGGAGTGCCAGCCATCGGTTGGAGCTGCCCGTTGCTTCCCAGGGAGTAGAACTTGCCCATTTTTACAAAGACGGTGGGCCCGCCGTTTGCGCCTCCGCGCGTAAGATAGTCGGTCAGTCGCTGAAAGTTCGACGGACTCGTCGTCCAGCCAGGAATGAGCACGAAGGGACGCGTGATTTGCGGCACCGGGAGCTTGTCAAGCGGATTCCAGTTCGCTTCGCGTGCCTCCACGATGCGTTGTTCGGCCAGGTAGAGTTCCCCGTAGGCTGCAAACCGTACCCCCGCCATCGTGTCTGAGGCGATCTTGCCAAGCACGCCCCCAAGATTGCCGAGGCCGCTCTCCACGCGCGTGAAGCGTTCCGCCAGGCGCTTCAGTTCGGTGACGTTACGCGACTGGAAGCTCGGGGGCGGAGACGTGCTGCTAGTACTGAGCTGCACTTCATCGCCGGGTGCGGGCGGAGGTGCGGGTACCGAGGTGGCCGTGGTCGCACGTGTCGGGGCCGCGTTGATGATGGCTGGCGGTTGATGGACCGAAAGACCGGAAATATCCATGCGATTCTCCCTGGTTGACGAGTTTCCGTGATTCTGCCCGTGCTGCGCGCGTCTGCCCGAGTTGCGCGTGGTCTGCGATGACTGACTTCCCCTTCTGCGGGCGGAACCGAAACGGTCGGAATGAGCAACGGTCTGACGACAGGAGGACGGTTGACCCAGTTCGACTGACGAAACCTGTGTTGACGGACATCCCGCTCCACGGACTGTCAGCCAACTTCCTGAATGTTACCACGATGAGGAGAAGAAGTGGTTAACAAGATGTGAACGCATCAATAACGCTCCAGCACGGTGTAGTCGGTTGCGCGGCGTGCTGGTGTGCGGTGCAGTTCGCGAATCAAGCGCACGAACTCTTCCGGTTTCATCCACTCACCGTGGGTGGCCCCCGCCGAGCGTGAGATCGACTCGTTCATCAGGGTGCCGCCGAAGTCGTCGGCGCCGCTCTCGAGGATGAGCTGGCTCAGCCGTGATCCGAGTTTTACCCACGACACCTGGATGTGGTCGATGAACCCTGCCAGCATGAGCCGCGCGACGGCGTGTACGCGCACGTCTTCGGGGCCGCCCGGGGACG
>JAJXVI010000231.1 GCA_021782195.1 bacterium
GGCCGCAGATGCCGCGAGACCGAACGCCGTGGCAGTCAGCAACTGTGCACTCGCGACCCCCAGTCCCAGGAAGAAGCCGGTTGGCACGCTCGCCGATCTGCGCGTAGGTTTCGATGGGCTGCTCGGGCAGTATTCCCTGCTGGCCTGGGGTGCAATTCTCAGCACGCCGGATCACAGGCGGGCTGCATTCAATGATGCGGTGTCCGCGTTGAACCAGAACGCGCGAGGGCTTGCATCGTTTGTCGGTAGAATCTATGGTGACACAAGCGCGACCGCCTGGTTGACGCTCTGGAAGCACGGAGACGACAACGTGCTGGCCTATGCGCAGGCCGTGGCCACTCACAACAAGGCCCAGGAAGTCCAGGCTTCAAACTACCTGATCGACACCTATCCTGGCCTGTTCGGGGCAGAGGTCGCGGGCCTTACGCACGGCGGGGTTCCGGCCGACGAGGCGTCTGCTCGCGTTCGCGAGGCGATGGTGGCCATCAAGGCCGTGGCCGATCAGCAGGCGCTTCGCAACTTCAACGCGGAAGGTCACGCATTTGATGAACTCCGCCGGGCCATGGGAGTCCTGGCCCGTCGCATGAGTGAGGCGGTCCAGAAACAGTTCCCGTCGCGTTGGGTCGGTAGCTCGGACCTGGCGACCCTGAACCTGCGCGTGCGTCTCGACTCGCTCCTGCAGCAGCAGATGTTCACGCTTGCGGTGGCCACTCGCGCCAACCTCGCGAGCAACATCGACCTCTACTACGCCCTTTTTGCACGTTCCGAACTTTTGACAGACGCGATGTCCGGTGAGTTGAGCGCGTACGGTGGTTCCGACTTCGGCTCCTCTTTCGTAACCGCGTGGAAGAAGTACACCAGTTCACTGCACGAGTTTGAAAAGGCGTGTGAGTCACATGACACGACGCTCCAGAAACGTATCCTGGGCGACCTTTCAAGATACGGGAAGTCGATCTGTGAAGTGTTTGTGCCTCCAACGGTGAACCGGCTGGTCATTCCGCCCCGCAAGGGCCACAAGCGTCCACCGGCTCCAAAGCCGTCGCCGTTCCTCAAGGTAGTGCAGAACTTCATTCTCGCAAACGTGCAGGTCATTCGTGTGGAATCGCACCGCGACTCCTCGTTCGGAGTCATGCGTCGCGTCTGGCACGATACCGACACGCTGGCTCTCAACATCTCCTCCCTCGTCGTCGGACGCTTCGGACACCATCCGCAGCCCGTTCCGCCACAGGCCTCGGGTAACTGAGCTGCCCGACTGACGCGACGGCGTTCAGTCACCTTATCCGTCTCGGAACGCGTCGTGCGCGGGGCATCTCAGCCTCAGCCGGCGCGTTCCGCTTTGCGCGGGGCATCTCAGCCTCAGCCGGCGCGTTCCGCTTTGCGCGGGGCATCTCAGCCTCGCACGGCGCGTTCCGCTTTGCGCGGGAACTGCTTTCCGCAGCGTCAACGTGTCTTTCCCCGTGCAGGCGAAGGAAGGAGAGCCATCACGCCGATTCCTGGCGTCCGTTTCTCTTCCGGGGACGCCCACCCGGGCCCGTACGGTTCGCGGGTGGCGAGCCAGAGGAACTGCGGGATACGCGTCTTGCCGCGCGACGGTTCTCTCAGTGCGTCTCCGCTGCCTTCTCGAGCCTGCCTTCCATCCGCACGAAGCGCGGGCTGTCGAGCACCTTTCGACAGGCAGTGACCGACTGGCGCGCAGTGCCCACTCCGCAAGTTCCGATCGTGAAAAAGCGTGCACCCTCGGAAACCTTCTGTCCTTCCCTGCGCAGATGCGCCACGAGTCGGGCCTTGAGTTTCTTGTAACGTGACAGCAGGCGCACCCATCCTGCGTCGGTCTTGAGGAAGGCCTGCACCGCTTCGTGATTGGCCAGAAACCCGGCATATCTGGCGGGGTGGTGCTGCCGGGCCCAGATCAGGCTGGCCAGGATGAAGATCTTGAACTGACCGCGCGCCGAGATCACGGGCTCGACGCTCTGGATCCACGCCAGCCAGTCTGCGGGTGAGGTCGCCGCGCGATGCGCGAAGTAGCCATACAGGTCGACGGCGGTGTGTGTGCCGTGGTAGTAGGCATTGAATTCGTCAAGCAGCCCGTAGATTCCGATCTGTTGCGTGCTCTGGTCAGGGTTTGAAGGCGAAACATAGGTGCTGAACCGGAGGTCGCGTACCGCGTTCGGTATGAGGGGGGCGATCTCAGCCGACGGGAACCACGGGGTCAGCCTGACCAGACAGATCTCCCCGATTCGGATCGGGACGGCCAGACTCGAAATCCACGGCCGCTTGCTCTTGCTCAGGAGAAGCCAGGAGAGTTTGCGTGAAAAGTTGTGCGTGCTCTCGTGTACGGCGGTGCCCAGGGCTGTGATGACCGACAGGCGGGTGTGGCCAGGCACGAAGTCCATGAAGTTCGCCTTGCCGAACTGTATGGAGTGGTCGCCGAGACGATAGCTCCAGGGGGTGTGCTCGTACGTGTGCACAATGTAGAACCCCTGCGGTGAGTACCGTTTAAGGACTGAGAGGGCGAAAGTGCGTCGGTGAAGGAGCGGTGCGGCGTTTGCCAGGGACGTACGCATCGTTCCCATTACGGCAAGAAGCGATACAACCATCAGGACGCGTCGTACGATCGTCATTCGAGAGGCTCCAGGGTGGACGTGCGCGCGACATCATTCGGCGGCGGATGAAGCGCGAGATGCTCCCCCGAGCTTGCGTGCTCGGCGGTTTCGTGGCCGGAAACGGGGACGTGCGCGGGGACGTGCGCGGGACCGTCCGCTGCCGCGCTCGCGAGAGCCGCCTGTCCCTCGCGCCAGGCGGATTGCTGGCCGTGGCGATAAAGATCGTAGCCGGTCTTGGCCAGGTCGAACACGAGCCCGGAGATCTGCGTGCCCAGGTAGATTCCCATTGTGACCGGATCGGACATGTTTGCGACAAACGGGAGCAGTGAGCCGGCCGTCGAGAGCACGTCTCCGGCAACGAAATGCAGCACGTCCATCTGGCGGTCGGTGCGAGTTGCCAGCGGATTCTTGAAGGTGCCACGCATTTCTCGTACGTCGGCAAGCAGCGCGGGGATGCCCGTCAGCGTGTTGACGAGGTTGCTTGCCGTCACCAGTGGCGCCAGGGACGGCGGAAGCGCGATGCAATTGGCCATCATGCCGAGGATGTTGGGGCCGTCGCTGAGGCCCAGGTGAATCACGAGGTTGGTGAGGTCGCGCGAGACTTCCTCGCAGCGATTCGGTCGCGGAGCCTCGAGACGTCGGAGCGGCGTCAGGTGCGTGGGGGTGCCCGCAGCCCCGGTCAGGCCTTTGGCGATGTCTTCGGGCCCGTGCGCGGCTTCCGTCGCGTCCGTGGGAGGGAGCGGTGCGGGGAGCGCAAGCGCGAGTTCCGCCCCCGGCTCGCAGGTCGACTCCGAAACTTGACGATGGAGCGGCATCGTGCTGGCGCGGTGGCCTGCAACGCGGACGGTTGAATCGAGCATATGTGTTCCTTCCCGGATCGATACACGGGTTCCTGGCAGCCTTCCTTCGAGAAGGCCGGCCGAAAACCCCCTTCTGATGCTTGCGGGTATCCCGCAACCTACAAGATATAGTAGATCGGCCGGCCTTCTAGCCCCCAGATGTTGAACGGCGCGACCTTTTCGGCCGCGCCTCCAGAGCCCAGCCCCTTTACCGTTCGCATGTGTGTCGCCGCGATCGATGTGGGCGCACTTTCAAATTGAGAGTCCCTGGCACGATAGCATTCCCGTTCGCTGCCTCGACGACGCCACCACTTTCATGTGAGCCCCGACCATCAGTCGCCTTCCATCTTACAGGTGCAGCAACTCAAGACACCGCACCCTGTCGGGGTGACACGAGCCCCGAGGATTGACCGCGACGCACGTCATTTTCTCTGTTGCAGAGCCCTGGGCACAGGCGCCCGGAAGCCACGACTCGCACAGGACATCGCAGTCGAAGTTCGAAGCAGAGCCTGTCATCTGCGAGGAAGGCCGCCCCATGTCAGACGCACCGTCGCCGACCCTCTATCGTCTCAGTCATCCACAACTGCGCATCTTCTACACTGAGTTATTGCACCCGGGGACCCCGCTCGCCAACATGAGCTTTCTGGTGCGGATCGAGGGTCGATTTCACCCTGACATTCTACGAACGGCCCTGCAGGCCGTGTACAGCGCGCACGACGGCCTCCGGCTGCGTCTTTCTCCTCCCGTCTCGCCGGTTGGCGATCCGTTCCAGTACGTTGCCTCGGACGTCTCCCTCGACATTCCCGAACTCGCGATGGAGGAAGCGCAACTGTCTGACTGGTGCCATCGGCAGGCTGCCGAACCGTTTTCGCGCTACCACACGCCGCTCTGCAGAATCTGGATTCTGCGCCTGGACGATACGTTCGGCTACTTTGTAAAGTTTCACCACATCGTCGCGGACGGATGGACAGTCTTCTCCTTCCTGAACGAAGTCGACGCGCTGTATCGATCGGGCCTCGCGGGAGAGGCCATCGTGCCACCACGTCATGCGTCCTATCTCGACTATCTCCAGACCGAACGCGACTACGTGAACTCGGGCGAGTTCGAGCGTGATCGTGAATTCTGGACCGGCCGGCTGGACGGCATGCCCGGAGGCATTCTCGGAGGGTTGGGGAAGCGGCCAGGCACCTCTATCGCCACGGACGAAATGACCTTTACGCTGCCCGAGGGGCTTTCCTCGGCCCTCGGCCATTACTGCGAGACACACCCCCTGGTCACCCCGTTTCAACTGATTCTCACCGGCTTTTCGGTTGTTTTTGCACGTCTCGCCGGTGCGGATGTCGTGCGCATGACCATCGCAAGCCACAACCGCGCGCGCGGGCCGCAGCGCGACATGGCCGGCATGTTCGTGAGCTCCCTGCCGCTGGTCGTTTCGCTGCCTTCTGACGCCACGTTCGCGAGGCACGTGCGCGACGTCGGCAACGACCTGCGGGCGACACTCAAGCAGCACGCCCGCTACCCGCTCGACGTGCTGGCGCGAGATCTCAAGCTCGGGTCGGGAGCTTCCCTGTTCGACGTCGTCCTCGTCGGGCATCCGCAGCGCCTCGCCGGCGGGTTGCACTCGCGTTATGTTCCGCCTTCGACCGAGGCCAGCGCTCTCACAATCCACTTCAACCCCAACAACGTCCTCTGTCACGGAGTGTTCGAGTTCCTGGCGTTGTACCAGCGCCAGGTCTTTTCTGTGGCTGAGATGGGCGCACTCTTCCGCGCGCTGGTCACGG
>JAJXVI010000232.1 GCA_021782195.1 bacterium
GGTCAACTCGGTGGACTACGATGACTACATCGGTCGCGTTGCCATCGGTCGCGTGCATCGTGGCCGCCTTACCTCGGGCATGCAGGTTGTGGTCGGGCGTGATGGCCAGCCCTGGCGTCGCGGGAAGATAGCACAGTTATTTGCATTCGACGGCCTCAAGCGCGCCGAGATTTCCGAGGCCGAGGCCGGGGATATCGTGGCGGTCGCCGGACTTGAAGGCGTCATGATCGGGGAGACGATTTCCGATCATGAAACTGCAGAGGCACTGCCCGCTGTACGCGTGGACGAGCCTGCCCTGTCAATGGTGTTCCAGGTCAACGACAGCCCGCTTGCCGGTCGAGACGGCCGCTGGGTGACGTCGCGCCATCTTCGCGAGCGGTTGATGCGCGAAGTAGAGCGCAACATCGCGTTGCGCGTGGAGGAGCTTCCCGAGTCGGAAGGCGTGGTCGGTGCGTTCAACGTCTGTGGGCGTGGCGAACTGCACCTCTCGATCCTGATCGAGACCATGCGCCGTGAGGGCTATGAAGTTGCAGTTTCGCGTCCTCGCGTCCTTACGCGCGAGATCGACGGAGTGCTTCAGGAGCCGATGGAGACGCTCTTCGTCGACATTCCCGAGGCGTATCTGGGTGCCGTGATGGAGGCGCTCGGGCCGCGTTATGCGCAGTTGCACAAGATGTCCCACCCGGCGGCTGGTTCGCTGCGGCTCGAGTTCGTGGTTCCAGCACGCGGCCTGATCGGATTCCGATCGCAGTTGCTTACGGTCACGCGTGGATATGGCACCATGAACCACCTCTCCGCAGGCTATGCACCGTGGTGCGGTGACATTCCCGACCGCACGCGAGGGGCTCTGGTGGCTTCTGAAGACGGGCTGGCAACCGCGTACGCCATGAACAACCTCCAGGACCGCGGTCGGTTCTTCGTGGACCCGCAGACCCAGGTGTATCGTGGCATGATCGTTGGGGAACACTCGCGCGAGACCGACCTGGAAGTCAACATTGCGAAGAAGAAGCACGTCACCAACATGCGTAGTTCCAATTCGGAGGAGGCCGTGCGTCTCGATCCTCCGCAGATCTTCTCGCTTGAAGAGGCGATCGAGTGGATTGGCGACGACGAGCTTGTCGAGGTCACGCCGAAGACCATCCGCATGCGCAAGATGCTTCTCGACCCGGCCGCACGCTTGCGCGCATTGAAGGCACGAGAGGCCCGCGAACGCGTTTCCGCCTGACCCGTACGCGGGCGGGGCGCATTTGCGGTTGTCGCGCTTGTCGCGGTATTGCCGGTTGTCTCGGCATTGGGGGTTGTCGCAATGTCAGATTCGGTGTCTTCGCGCTCACGTTTCGCACGAGACTTCGCGTCGCCTGGTCCTGTGCCAGGCGACTTCGACAATGGGGTTGCTTCGTTTGGCGCGGTGGGCGATGATGACCATGGATGATGTTGCGTAGAAGAAAACGGGGACTTGCCCTCGTCATTGTCATGCTGGTCATGATGGTGCTGATGATCGCTGCGTTTCTGGTGGCTGGAAACGTGTCCTCTGCCCTTGATTTTGCGTCGGCCAGGATGGGAAACCAGGCGGCAAGAGCGGCTGCGGGGGCGGGTATCGAGGACGCTCTGTGTCAGTTGAAGGCCAACTGGAACTGGAGCGCGGGATTTTCGACAAAGAGCCTGCCGACGACGGGCTACACCTACGCGGTGACGGTGACCAACAATGTGGGTGGAAAGTCCGGTGTCGTGGCCGCCGACGGTACGACGGTCCCGCCGGGTTGCGTGTACCTGGTCTCGGTCGGTCACGCCGGAGGGTACCACCGGACGGTCGCTCTCTTTTGCAGGTCCGGCCAGCCACTCTATCGCCCCTTTACGTTTGCCGTGTTTGGTACCTCCGTTGCCAGCAGTGCGGTCGCCTTCACGAACGGTGGTGTCGTTGATGCACTCGGGAGTGCTTCTGCCGTTTCCTCAGGATCAAGCGCGTCTGTGTCTGCAATGCCTGGGCCTGCGGTTGCGCGAGGAGCCGTCGGAGCGAACGGTTCGGTGCTCCTCTCAGGTGGGGCGATTGCCAGGGGAGGAGTATATGCGGCTGGCAACGTGACCGTTGACGGCGGACTGGTGAACGGGAGTGTCGTCGCCAACACCCTTACCCTGCAAGGGGGGGCGACGGTGGCCGGTAACGTGCGCGCAGTGACACTTGACAATCCTGGGGGTACCATTACCGGGACAGCCACAGCACACACCTTCTCGAACTCGGGGGGGGTGTCTGGCAGCCAGGATCAGGAGGTCGTTGCGACGTTGCCCGTTCTCTTGGCTCCCCCTGTTGACGCCACATACCGTACCTCCAACAGCAACACCAGCATTTCCTCCAGCTTTCTCCCACCCACGGCGTCTTCAACCGCAGTCAGCGAGACGGCAGACCGTACAGACGGTCAAGATGGCACGACGTCATCGGGTACTTCTCCCGATCTGACGATCGGGGACGGCCAGAAAGTCAGTGTCAGCGCCGGCACGTATTATTTTCACAATGTGGTTATTTCTGGTAGTGGCCGGTTTACCGTGGCGAACGGTCCCGTGGTGCTCTACGTTTCCGGGGCCATCACAACCTCGGAGGACGGAGGCTTTGTCAACAGCACGGGCGTGGCTTCCAACTTCCAGATCTATTCCTCAGACACCGCCACCATCGCTACGACGGGAGCTCCTGCAATCTCGCTTTCGACAGGCGATTCTCTTTCTGCGGTCATCTACTGTCCACAGGGAGATGTCACGTTGAGCGGCTCATCGTTTGTCGGTGCTATCGTGGCTGCGTCTTTCACCGATAGCGGAGGGACGCCGATTCACTACGATCCGGCGCTCGGGAATCTGACGGGTACGCTGGGACAGACCTCATCCAGCACAAGCGCGATCGTGCTGAGCTGGGACGCCCATTGATGGCGATGTCGCACTGCAGCTTCCGACCACCTGGCCGTCGTGCGCGAGGTTTTTCCCTGGTAGAAATACTGGTTGCCTTCTTTCTGCTGGGGGTCGCCATCATTGTAACGCTCTCCATCCTCTCAGGATCCGCTCGCGCCGAGCACGGCTCACGCCTTGATCTCGCGGCGGCCCTGGCTGCGCAGGCGGGCCTGGACCAGGAGGTCCGGTTGCCGTTCGCCAGTGTCGCGTCGGTGCCTCTTTCAACCTCGACCGTCTCGTTCGGACAGCGTGGTGAGGAGGAGAAGGTCGTCCTCTCAACCGTGGTGACCGTGAGCAGCGTCTCTTCCACCTGCAAGGATGTGGTGGTCACGGTCACCTGGACCGACGACGGGCGTGCGCGCAACTACACGTTGGAGACGCTGGTCTCAAACGTACCCTGAATCGTCCGGCAGGACGCAGGTGGGCTGGCATCCAAGGGTGGGGTCGACCTCTGGCTTCCGCCGAACGGAACGCCAGCAAGCAGGAGTTGCCCGTGTCCGACACCCGTGAGACCGTTTCGCCGCCCGATCCGCCCATGTCCCCGTATCGAGAGTATACGGAGATCAATGCCTACGTTGTTTTCTGGGGGCTTGTTTTTGCAGCCCTCTTCGCCCTTGCCGTTGGCTATCTGTGCCTCAAGATCGGGCAGACCGTCGACGCGTTCGCGCCGGTATCGGTGCTTGCAATGGGGATGGCGGCACTCCTTCGGCGCAAGGACGCCTTTCCCGAGAACGTACACATCCAGGCCATTGCGAGCGCAGGCACCAACATCCTCGGTGGCGCCATGTTCATTGTTCCGGCATTTTTCATCCTGAAGATGAACCATCAGGTGAGCTATTTTCAAATGGCGGTCCCCATCGTTCTGGGGGGGCTCCTGGGCGTGTTGATCAGCACCGTCTTTCGTCGCTACTTCTGCGAGGAGATGCATCACGCGTATCCGTTCCCGTCCGGACGAGCAGCCGCCGAGGTGCTAACCTCAGGCGAGGGAAACAAGGCGCGTCTCATGGTCTTGAGCGGCGTTGCGGCACTGGCCTACGACTTCATCCTGAACAGTTTCGGGTGGTGGCAGGAAGTGCTTTCCACCACCACGTTCAAAGCGGGTCAAGTGATGGCCGAACAGTACAAACTGGTTTTCAGCCTCGACAACGACGCGGCGCTTCTTGGCATCGGCTATTTCACGGGGTTGCGCTACGCGGCTATCATCACCGCCGGGTCGTTTTTCTCCTGGTACGTCTGTCTCCCGATCGTCTACTACCTCGGAGGCGATCATCCCATGATCGTGCATGGCAAGCAGATACTCCTGGCCAACGCGTCGCTTTCCGACGTGTTTGGTGCATACGTTCGGCACGTGGGCATCGGAATGCTTGCCATGGCCGGCATCATCGGCCTGCTGTCGATGTCTCGCGTAATCGGGCGGGTTGCCCGTACCGCCCTGGGGGATCTGCTGACGAACCACGCGGACAGGCGTGGCCCGACGCTTCGCACTCAGGCCGATATTCCCACGGGCGTGCTGGTCGTGGGGATCGTGCTGTGCGCCCTCGCCTTCACGGTCTTCTTTCACGTGTGTTTCTCCCACAGTCTTCTGCAGACGCTGCTGGCGCTTGCCATCGTGCTGGTGTTCGCTCTGTTGCTGTCGGTGGTGGGGATCAGTTCCATTGCGTTCACGGGGAGCGAGCCCGTATCAGGCATGACAATCTTCATGATTGTGGTGGGGGCTGTGGCCATGGGCGCAGCCGGTCTGCGTGGCACTGATGGCACCATCGCCATCCTGATGATGGCGGCGTTCCTCTGTACCGCGCTGGGCGTGGCCGGGAACTTCATGTCGGAGCTGAAGGTGGCTCACCTGCTTGGCGCCACGCCGCGCAAGATGCAGACCTGGCAGCTGGTGTCGTGTACGCTGTCAGCCGTGCTCTCGGTGGGGGTCATCGTAATGCTCGACCACGCGTACGGTTTTGTGGGTGAGCACGCACTGGCAGCGCCCCAGGCCAACGCCATGGCGGCCATCGCAAGGCCGTTGATGGAAGGGGGCTCCTCCCCGTGGCCGTTGTACCTTGCCGGCGCGTTCGGGGCTGTCGTGCTGTGGATGTGCGATGTACCCCCGCTGGCGTTCGCGCTCGGCGCCTACCTGCCGATGGAGATCAACACGCCGCTCCTGGTGGGCGGTCTCATCGCGCACTTCGTGTCGCGGAGCAGTTCGGACCGACAGGAGCGTGCTCGTCGGCATTCGCAGGGCGAGACGATCGCTTCCGGTCTCATTGCCGGCGGCGCCCTGGGGGGCCTGTTCAGCGC
>JAJXVI010000233.1 GCA_021782195.1 bacterium
AAGCTGCAGACCATGGCAGCGCAGGCCACACTCGCAATCGAAATGGTTGCGGTTGTTGCCCGGTGCGAACAGTGCGGACTGCAGTTCGAACCCCAGGACATCTTCTACGCCTGCCCGAGTTGTGGCGCGTTGGGTGGCGAGGTGCACCGGGGGAAGGAGCTGGAGGTTGTCGCCGTGGAGATAGTACGAGATGAGTGAGCGGATTGTCATTGAACAGAAGGTCTTGAAGCGCAACGACCTGAGCGCCGCAGAAAACCGCAAGCGCTTCTTCGAAAGCGGGTTGCTCGTGTTGAACGTGGTCTCTTCCCCTGGATCGGGCAAGACGGCGTTGATTGAGGCCATGTTGACCGATGTGCGGGACGAGATACGGTGTGCTGTTGTAGTTGGAGACCTGCAGACCGATAACGATGCTCGGCGAATGCGGGGCAGGGGAGCGCCGGTCGAGCAGATCACCACAGGTACGGTATGTCATCTTGAAGCAGCGATGATTGCTCGAGCCATCGAGTCTTTTGATCTGGCGTCACTGGACGTGCTGATTGTGGAGAACGTGGGGAACCTGGTGTGTCCGGCTTCCTATGACCTTGGCGAGGATCTGCGTGTTGTGGTTCTGTCCGTAACGGAAGGAGAGGACAAGCCGCTCAAGTATCCACAGATCTTCAAGAGCGCGGACGTGGTGCTTCTGAACAAGATCGATCTCGCCCCTGTTGTGGACTGGGACCGGAACCTGGCTATCAATAACCTCCACAGGGTATCGCCTCGTGCGCACGTCTACGAGGTTTCCGCACGTACGCGTCAGGGTCTGGATGCGTGGTATGCGCACGTGCGCAGTGAACTTGCACGGAAGGTTGGCCAGGACCGACGATCTGGGTGATGTTGGCGGGGGAACGACTCTGTGGCGTCACCCTGCCAACATCCGTCGTCTCTCCGTGCGCTGGATGCACTGCGGAAGAGGTGGTTTGCGACGAACGCGGCAAGCGTGAACGCAGAAGAGCCCGGCAGTGCTCCGGGCTCTTCTTTGACCAGGTGGAGAGTCCTGGTTTTCCGGTGGCAACGGTTCCCTTTCCCCGGTCTGGGGGAGGACCGAATCAAGTGGACGGCTTTCCTGGGAACCGGGAGCATTCACTCCACCCTTCTGTTTCCCAGTCTCATACGTCTCCAAACCGCTGGTGCAGGCAATCTGAATCAGGGGGCGCCTCTCTTTTCTGAAATGTTAACATTTCCCCGGATTGCTTTTTTGTACTAGGAGCTTTCGACCTGGGGGCGAAGGACCCGGACAGCGGCCGCCACATGCTGCGAGGCTATATCGGCTCTCGTGACCCACGTCCGTGATCGTGCGGAGCCAGCCTGCCCGAGCGTCCGAACTCTTATTTCGAGGAGGACCGAAAATGACGCGTCCACTCGCAATCATCCTTGCAGCCCTGGGGGTGATGCTGCTCAGCGCTTATCCGCTTTCCGCACAGGAAATGCGACCGGGTAGCACGGCGTCGTTGAGCGGTCTTGTCACCGATCCGGCCGGACACCCGTTGAGGTGGGCCCGGGTCCGCGTCGACAGCGGGCAGTCCGGACGCTGCGACAACAGCGGTCACTTTCACGTCGTCGGCATTCCCCCTGGCCCTCACTACGTCTCGATCGGGGCCCCCGGTCATCACGTGGCGGGCAAGGTTGTCCACTTTGTCGCTGGCCAGAACACCACGATGCTCGTAAACCTTCGCTCTGACGCGGGCTCAGTTTCGCATTCCGCGGTGTCGCGGAGAAAGCGGGTGCGCCTCGGTACCTTCTACGTGCAGGTCTACCCGTACCGGAGCGGATACCATTTCTTCGTGCCATACCGCGTCGAGGTCTATGAGCAGGACAACCCGAGTCGTTACTGGCAGAAGTACTGGTATGAAGGCTCGGAAGGACGAGGTCAGTGGGTGGTGTGCAGCAACGCGCCACTGGGGCACACTTATGTGATTCGCGCCCACTGGGTCGCACGTCCGTGGCACGGTCACCGACCGGACGACAATGACGACTTTGTCACCCAGGAATGGTATCGCACAGTCGACTCTGGTGGGACGACCCTGACATTCTACGAACCCTGATGCTGTGTGGAATGACCGGTTGCCCTAGGTTGACCGACGCAACCTGTTCGGCAAGGTCTCCAGGAACGTTCACCCGGAGGTGTTGCGAATCCGTCCACTGAACTTTCGGCTCGGAAAACTGCAAGAGGTCGTCCCTTCCTGGTCGTGGCGACGGACACTCGCCCTTGCGACGACGGTCACCGTGTTCCTCATTGTGCTCGACTGGAGTCTTCAGCCTGTCGTGGGTGTCGACACGGATACGTGGTGGCATCTTGCCGGCGGACGACTGATGTTTGCCACCCATCGTCTTGCACTGATCGATACGTTTTCGTTCACTGAATACGGCCACGTGTGGGTCAACCGCCACTGGCTCTTCCAGTTGATGGCCTATGGCTTCTATGCCACAGGCGGTGTTGGCGGCCTCGTTGTCATGCGGACCGTGCTTGATCTTGCCACCTTTGGACTCCTTGTGGCCGTGGCGCGTCGTCGCGGCGCTGGCTACGCCGCGGTCGCGGTTTCGGTTGTATGGGCAGCGTGGATCTCGTCATTTTATTCACTGATTCGTCCGCAGTACGCGTCTTTGCTGGCCGGGGCTACCTGTCTGTGGCTTCTCGACAGGGCTCGCCGGTGCGACCGGCGTCTTGCGTGGGGCGTGCCTGTGGTGATTGCTGTCTGGTCGAACATGCACGGTGGGGTCTCTCTGGTCGGCGTGGCCATGGTGATGGCCTATGCGGCGGCCGACACTTTCGAACCGTTCCTTCAACGCCTGTCAACCCACAGGG
This sequence comes from bacterium, assembly GCA_021782195.1. Taxonomy (GTDB): domain Bacteria; phylum Vulcanimicrobiota; class Xenobia; order RGZZ01; family RGZZ01; genus JAJXVI01. Next base: position 2,843 of record JAJXVI010000233.1, read on the forward strand.
CTGCCGCTGCTGCCGATGAGGGCAGGGATGGATCCGGTCAGTCGTCGGGTCCTGATAGCCAGACTCAAGAAACGACGGTAGCCGTCGACGCGCCCCCCCCGCAAGTCGCCGAGCAACCTCACGACGTTCATCTGGTCGCCATCGGTGCACGCGCACGCCTTTGGATCTGGGTTCTGATCGCTTCCATCTGCGCCCTCTGGGTCACCCCCCAACCGTTTGAGTCGCTCTACTATGTCGTTCAGATGTCCTTTACGACGAACCCGTACCGCAACTTCATCCTTGAGTTTCAACCTCTTCAACCGTTTGCACCCGAAAATCGGCTGCTGCTGATCTTCATGGTGGTCTGCCTGCTCGGGGCGTTTCGTGATCTGGGGCGGAAGCGCATCCTGGACGTTCTTCTCGTCGTCGGCTTTGGTTCCATCATCCTGCGCATGGTTCGTCATCAGTACCTTCTGGTGCCGATGCTCGTTCCGAGCATGGCGGTGGCATTGCAGGAAGGGCTGGAGCAGATCCCGCATCTGTGGCAAATCGTTCGGATGCGAAAGCGATCTACCAACTCGTCCGGAAACGCTCTGCGCGAGGACGGCTCGCGCGACGCTTTTGGCACGGGACGGCCGGTTGGAGCGCGACATCGGTCAGCCTGGATTGTTCCCGCCATCATGACCTTTCTCGTACTCGCCGTGGGCGTACGGGAAGGGGTTGCAGTTGTGCGACGGGACCTTCCTCCGGGACGGCTCATGCGCCTGGCGACCCTCCCGGAAGGTGCGGTGCGTTTCATACTGGCGCACAACCTGCGTGGCCCCATCTTCAACGACCTCAACTGGGGCGGATGGTTGCTTTGGCGACTTGCAGGCCACAATCAGGTATTTATCGACGGCCGCAATGACGCAGTGTACCCGGCCTCCCTGCTTCCCGATTATTTCGGCACGTTGACAGGCAGGTCCGGACTGACGGTGCTAAACCGACGTCACATCAATCTGGTCGTCGTGCAACCGGGTCTTGCACCGCCACTCGAGGCTCTGATCCGTGCATCCAGATCGTGGGTCTGTTGCTTTGATGATAGCGTCTCTCGCGTGTACGTGCGCCGCCGCTTCGCGATTGCGAACCATCTGTCGCTCGTTTCCACTTCTTCTCCAGACGGGAGACCCTGGTTTCTGGATTTCTACAAGCGTGGATCCGATCTGATTCCCCAGCACCTTCGTGCCGCGACGGCGCTCCTGAAGACTGCCGTCAGTCTCGCCCCGGATTCTCCGCGCTGTTACGTCAGACTCGGCTACGCCTGTGCGCTCGCCGGACATTTGCGACAGGCACGTCGCAACTGGCTCCACGCTCTCTTTCTCACCCCCTACCTCCGTGGGGTACACGCCAATCTGGCGGAGATTGCACTGCACCAGGGAAATCTTTCCGAGGCCGGCGCAGAGTTGATGGAGGAATATGCGATGTTCGGGGATCCCGCGATGGCCCGGAAACTGGCACGCGTCGGACACACCGGACTCATGGCATGGCTGCGCATCGGCTGGAACCGCTTCTGTCTTCCGTTCTACCGGTGGTGACGTCGTACCGTGGGCTTTCCATTCGTGCCAACCGCGGGTGAGAGACCTGGGTCGTAACGTTGCCGCACAGTCTGGTGTCAGGGCCATTGCATTGAGAACAATGTGGGCGCCCTTCTCCGAGGAGAGACGGGCGCCTGATGGTAGTCCCGGACCCCCGGGGGCTGAAAAGTCAGGTCAGGCGGCTGAAATCTGGGCCGGTACGATGCAAGCATGTTGCGGCGCGCAACTGGAGATGTAGAACACGCTGCCGTGCCAGCAGGGTCGACCGATCAGACCGGCCCGGTAGAAGAAGTTATCGAAGAGACGCGCAGTGGCCCGACTGTATTCCGGCGGCAAGTTCCGCTCCTGTTGCGGTGTGGGGGTGGGTGTGGGAACAACTTTCCCGACCGCCTCGATACTCTTGACGAGTGAGGTGGCCTCGTACTCGACAAACTCGGGGTGGAACTGTACAGAAGCAACGAGTTCGCTCCACGAGGCCGCTTCGACGCCACAACCTGAAGAGCGAGCCAGAACGTTCGCCGAGGGGGGCACTTTTGTGACGTGGTCGTGATGATTCTCATAGACCCACATCGGGGAAGAGATTCCGGCAAACAGCCAGTGTTCTCTGCCGGCGCTTTCGAGGAGCACGGGCTCGATTCCAGTTACCTGCTCTCCAGGCTGAACGCGCCCGCCGTGGAGGACCGTAAGTAACTGGTGTCCCAGGCACACACCCAGTACTGGAACGCGCGATTCAATGGCATTTCGAAGAAAGGTGGCTTCTTGAGACAGATATGACTCTCGAAAACCGGGTTCAGCAAGGTTGCATGCACT
>JAJXVI010000234.1 GCA_021782195.1 bacterium
GCCTTCACCAGACCGGGCCAGCCTTGCTGCGGACAGCGCCCGCCTTCCGCAGACCGGGCCAGCCTCGCGGCGGACAACGCCCGCCTTCACCAGACCGGGCCAGCCTTGCGGCGGACAGCGCCCGCCTTCACCAGACCGGGGCAGCCTCGCGGCGGACAACACGCGCCTTCACCAGACCGGGCCAGCTTCGCGGCGGACAACACGCGCCTTCACCAGACGGCACTTCGGTCTCAGGCATCTTGACAGAGACAGAGTGGGTCACAAAGAAGAAATTACTTGGCACCGTTCTGATGCTTGAGCTGCTCGTACATCATGCTGGCAATGCCGATGCCACCGGACTCTGCCCAGGCCTTTGCACGCTGGCCATCAAGCATGCCCTCGAACATGTCCTTTTCCTTGCTGTGGTGCTTGCTTTTGCCAAAAATGTCGGTCTTGGGAAGGGTCTTGCGCATCTCACTGAACAGCTCCTTGAGAAAGACCTCTTCATATTGCGTGACGGCCTTCTTGAGGCGGACATCACGCTCCTGTTGTTTCGTAGGGTCGTAGTTCCCAGCCTGGCTGGGAGGAATCGGGCTCATTCCTTCAATCATCGGCTTGTCTCCTACGTTTGCGACTCACTGGCTTCGGGGCAAAAAGCGGTGACGGGAACTGCCGCACCGTCAGACGACGACGCGGCAGCAGGCATCATCAGCCCTTCTGCATCTGGTTGGTCAGGCGCATCATCTCATCCGCGGCCTGAACGCCCTTCTGGCTCATTTCAAACGCGCGCTGGGCCTGGACAATGTTCACCATCTCCTCGACCACGTTGATGTTCGACTTCTCGAGGTACCCCTGCGCAATGCCACCCATGCCCAGACTCTGATCGGCAGGAGCTCCCACGACGCGCGTACCGGCCATGCCGTGCATGTCGGGAGAATCAAGGTAGAGGTTGCCACCGACAGCCTTCAGGCCGTTCGGATTGAGAAATCGCGTCAGCATGATCGTTCCGAGCTTGACCTGCTTGCCACCCATGTCGGTCACGGTCACCATTCCGTCCGGACCCACCGTGAAGTTCGTCGCACCCTTGGGCATCTTGATGCCATACTCGGTATGACCGTGCATATCGCGGAAAAGGAGAGGGAAGCCACCACCGCTGACAATCTCACCCTTCTTCCCATCATACTTCAACGAACCGTCGCGGGTGTAGGCAACGCCATTGGGCGTGTGAACGGTAAAGAAGCCATCACCCTGGATCGCCATGTCGTACGGACTGTCGGTGCGCTGCAGGCGCCCCTCGGTGAACATCCGCTGAGTCGAGGTTACCCGCACGCCCATACCGATCTGGGTGCCCCCGGTCGCCGTTGCGTTCGGATCCTTCATGTGCGCATAGAGCAGATCCTCAAAATCAACACGCGACTTCTTGAAACCCGTCGACTGAACGTTTGCCAGGTTGTTGGAAATGTTGTCGATGTTCACCTGCTGCGCCATCATGCCGGACGCGGCAGTGTACAGAGATCTCATCATGGGCGGGGTCCTCCTCTTTCTTGACGTTCACACTCTTTTGAATTGCAAACCCTGTTCTACCAGACGGCGGCGCCCGGCGAAGGCGCCGCGACAAGATCAGCGAACCTGCCCGAGATTGTTGGCAGCCTTCTTGAGCACCTGATCCTCGGACTGCAGCGCCTTCTGGTTGGCCTCGAAAGCACGAGAAACCGCGAGCATGCTGACCATTTCCTGCACGGCATTGACATTGCCCTGTTCGAGGTACCCCTGGCGAACGCAGATGCCACGGGTCATGGTCATGGCGCCAGCGTTCGCATCGGAGAAGCTCGTCGTACCGACCTTGCGCAGGGCTCCCATGTTCATGAAGGCAGTGATTCGGAGATGGTCCAGTTCACGCCCGTCTGCCTTCACAACGCCTTCAGGTGTTACTTCCACGTTGGTCGCGTGACCGACATTGATCGGGCCGTGCATTCCCATCAGGAGCGCACCGTCAGCGGTCGCCAGATTGCCCGTGGGGGTGAGGTGGAACGAGCCGTTGCGAGTGTAGCGCATGCCGTCGGGGGTCTGCACGGTGAACATGCCCTTCCCGTCGTCATCCAGCGCCAGGTCAAAGTTGTTGCCGGTCTCTCGCAGGGCACCCTGGGAAAAACCAGTCACGGTGCGCTGCTGCAGGCCGCCTTCCGTCTCAAGGCCGCCTCCGACCTCCATGTAACCGTCATACTGGGTGCGCCCCTCTTGACCGGCCATTCCCGGCACAAAGCCCATCTGCTTGTTGAAAACAGACGAAAAGGAGGTAATGTAACCGGTCTCACGACGAAACCCGGCCGTCGTGGCGTTTGCGAGGTTGTTCGAGATGATATCCTGACGGATGGACATCTGGATCATGCCCTCGTTGGCATACTTCATTCCATCGAGCATTTGCGCACCTCTCCAGTTGTATGATTTGACCTATGACCCTTGCGCTTCCGACCCGGCCTCGGAACCCTGAGGCTCCAACTGCGCGTCGACCTGCGCTGTAAACTTCAACACTTCGGCGATCAGCCGATACAGATTTCCCACCGCCTCTGACGGACCCTGTTGGGGATTCCATGCTGAGGACAGCTCAACCTCTTCCCGGTCTGTCAACGATGCTCAAGCCTGGATGTCAATCCGTTCCAGCGATTCGAAAACCGTGGTCCGGATGGGAGTCAGACGCGGCTGCTCACTAGAAGCACGCCGGCGCCACACAGGCGCATCAACTTCAAATCCCAGCGCTTCGAGACGCGAGGTCAGCAGCACCAGGGAAGATTTCACGGCTTCGCAGGCCGCGTCAGTCTCCAGTGCGACATCCAGCGAGACGCGCCGGTCGCAAACGGCAATGCGCCAGCTCACCGTGCCCATGGACGTCGTGGGCACCAGCAGTTCGATGACGATCTCCTCGCCAGCAGCACCGTATCCGCCCGTCTCCACGTGATAGATGAGACGCGCTTCTGCGGTTTCGTTCGAGGGACGCAGCGGAAGTTGCAGATACTGGCTGCCCTGGGCCGCCGCGCCGTTGTTCAGCAAACGAATCGCCTGAAGGTTCTGTTGCATCTCTGAAAGCAGCGACATGGTCGACGCTGCGTGCCCGGGCAGTTCGCTGTTCAGTCGTTCACGCACGGCAGCCAGCCACGCGGACAGATCTGAATCGTCGGAGACGAACGGTCCCATCGCACCAGAGCCCTGCTGATAAGCCGCGTCAGCCATCTGACGCGCGAGTGCCTGCGCCGACTGCTGACGCGGAGCGAGGGCCAGCAGCCCCAGCTTCGAGGGAGTTTCCTCGAGCAGTTCCACCAGGCGCTCTGACATGGAACTCCGCGTGTCGTTGCCGTTCAGGAGACGGCGCAAAGAGGTTTCAAGGTTCATGAGCTGCAGGCCGATGAACGGCTGCATCGCGAGAAAGCTCGACAGGCTGCCAAGATTCGACCCGGTCAGCGGAAGGGAGGAGGCCTTGAGGAAAGCTGCAGCCGTCGCATCGCTCGGGGACGCCTCGCGCGACAACTGGGCCAGAGCCTGCGCAAGTTCTCCAATATTGGCCTCGCTCAAGGGCAACCCCATCGAAAGAAGGGCCTTGGCAACCTCGACGTTGCCCTCGGTAGGTTGCACGTCAAGCGCCATCAGCGAGTCGGTCACGTCTTGTTCGGAGATGGGCGCTTCGTGATGCGTACCCGCAACCCCCATGAGCCACTTGCCCTGGACCTGCCCGTCAACCTGCAGGCTCACGAACTGACCTGGGACAAACATCCCGTTCGTGCTGGCCGTGACCTGGGTGTCACCAAACATGAGCGTCACGCCAGCGTCACCGGTGCCAACAACCTGGCCTTCAACCATCTGTCCCGGCTCAAATTGCAGCTCGGGCGGACCTTCGAACTGCAACTGCCCTGGCCCGAGAAGCGATGATGCAGGTGGCTCCTGCCCCATGCCAGCAGAACCCGTTGCGGAACCCGCAAACGAGGGGGAGCTGACCAGGGCGTTTGAGGCCGTTACACCGATCTGCTGCATTCGCTCATCCCTGCTGAGTCGCACGTCGCCAGAAGGCTACGGACGGCTCTTTCACTGCTCTCATCTTAGAATCTCGAATTGAACCCGGTATGAACCCGATGTTAATAGAATGTTAACGACAACTGCCGCATTCGCAGGAATTGCGCACAGAATGCGCGCCTTCGCAAGACGCTTCGCTGAGCCACGTGAACACGATGTTAACGTGCCGCATCTCGGGGACGCGACGTCCCCGCCACCGCCCCCGCTGCATCCGCACGCCACCTCGGGGACGCGACGTCCCCGCCACCGCCCCCGTTACATCCCCGTACTGCCCAGTCCTCCCCGCGCGGTCGCCTCCACCGTCCCCTCCAGGAATTCAACACCCGACACCCGCTCGATCTTGAGTTGCGCGATACGCTGGCCGGCCTCAAAACAAAATTCTTCGCCGCTGAGATTGTGGATGATCACCTTGAGTGGAAGACGATAAAGGTGATCGATGGTGCCTGGATGCACCACGACGCCGCGCGTCGCGAGGCCGCTCCGTCCGCGCACTTGCGCCTCCCATCCGGGTTCGAGCTGAAGAGCAATGCCCAGATCAACCACCGCGGTTGCGCGCGCCGCAAGCGTGAACTGCTCGGGAGTCGCGAGGTCGTGGCAGGCATCGGTCGGGTTCGCTTTGCGCGGCAACACAGCGTTGGCGTGCAGGCGCTGCACAACCACGGTGGTATCAACGCTGCGCTGAGGTTCCGCTGCCTGGTGATTTATTTTGTCGCGTTCCACGTGTCGCAAACTCCCGGTCCTCGCTCGATGCAAGCGGGGCCTTCCGCAGAAAGCCTCCCCAACCCTTCCCGTCCGCGCACCCGCGTCGTCCGCGACAGAGCCGCCCGCAGGTTGCGCGCAGTCCAGGAGCGTTGCGCACGAGAGGCCCTCGCACGATGGCGAAAACGCGCGACGAGGCATTGCTGCCTCCGACTGCCATCTCACTCGCTTCCCCCGTCAGACGGTGGTGGATTGAGGTTTGATCTGCATACGCAGGGACGCACCTGCAATGGAGCCGAGAGCGCAACTCTCACTGGGTGGTGTGTCCACGGGGGACGGACGTGGTTTGCGCAACTTCCACGCGTGTTTCGCGCTACAGCCAGTCCCTCGGCAGTGAACGATGCGTGCATGGACGTGGTTTGCGCAACTTCCACGCGTGTTTCGCGGGCGAGGGCGAAGGAGT
>JAJXVI010000235.1 GCA_021782195.1 bacterium
TGAACACTTCTCCCCGTCGCACCGAATACCAGGCGCGTCAGTGCAACCCTCGCGCACGCACAAAGACTGAACGCGGAACGAAGCACGCACGGGAATGGAGGCCGCATGCCACGGCAGGTATGAGAGCTCGGACACCAATGAACGCGGAACGAGGAACGCGGAAACGGGGATGGTTTGAGCATCGACAGATGGGGAAGAATCTGACCGGAGAGCGGAGACGGGTCATTTCCAGGTGATATTGAATATCTTTGTTTTCCGTACACACGTCACCCTGAAAACCCGCGCGTGAAAGCTCTCGATAATGCACCCCGATTTTCATCCTGTGGTCGGAAAACAGAGTGCCCCCCGTGAGGCGACCGTACGCCTGTGAGAGGGGGCGGAAAGCACACCCGCACGCACAGAGCGACCTGCACAGTAGGGCCACCTGCGTTTGACGCGAGTGTGGACGATGACGTGCGAAAGGAAGATGGAACAATGATCAAGCAGGAAACCAAACCCGCCGTACGGACGGAAACCCGGCAGGACTGGCCACTGACCCCATGGGAACCGTTCACCACCATGAGCCGAATGCGCGAATCGGTCGAGCAGATGTTCAACGACCTGTTTCGCACCCTCCCGATTGCCGAACCCACCGCAGTATCGACCTTCCTCCCCGCAGTCGACCTCTATCGCACGGGTGATGCCCTCGTTGCCGAACTGGCCGTACCTGGCTTCAAGGGCAATGAGATTGACATCGAGGCATCCCGCGATCACCTGACCATCAAAGGGGAGTACAAGCACGCTGACGAGAGAAAAGCGGTTGACACCTATCGTAAGGAAATCGCGTGCGGCCATTTCCATCGCTCCCTGTCACTGCCGTGTTCAATCGTCGCCGAGCACGTCTGCGCCAAGCTCGACAACGGGGTACTGCGAGTTTCCATGCCCCTCTCTCAACCTGAGGTCCACAAGACGACTCGCGTCAAGATCGACTGAGAAGCCCCTTCTTGAGTTGCGTAATCGCCGCAAATGCACGGCTCTGTTGTCTTGATCGCCGTGCGACACACCGTCCCCCATAATGAGGCCACGCGCGCACGTTCGACACCCGGCGACCCTGCGCCGGGTAAAGCACGGCACGCGTGGCCTCGGCCTCGGATAGCGCGATGGCAGGGTCTCCGCGCGAGGGGGAACTACCAGGACGACCTCCGGGGCGCTCCGGACGAAAACCTCAACCAACCCACACGGACGAATGCCAGATGCATCGCCGTCCTGGATGCCGTCCCCTTCAACGACTCCACGGCTGTCGCGGCCTCACCACAGGTGACCCGACTCGACGGCTCAGACGCCAGCACGAAGCGACGATTGCACGGATCGCCACTCCCTTGCACGGATCGCCACTCCGAAAGGCCACTCGACCGTTTCCACATTCCCGAGACCCAAACGCCAAGATTCGGTCTCCATGAAGGGCCCTGCCCGATCACGTTGGAATGCTATCAGCATGACGCGCCCCAACAACGAATCCCCCATCGATACGTCAACCCGTGCGCCACAGTCGGTACTGATCGACGGTGTGACACTCCATCTGACCCATGCCGATGAACTCCCAATCCGATAGGTAGGCCCGGCGCGCCCCCGTTCGCCAGCCGTTGCGCCGTGGAGTGGCTTGGAGCCTTCGTACATTCCCCTGAATCCACGCCTCATCGGCAAACCGGGCGTGGGCAAGACAACCCTCGCCTACGCCGCCGCGCGCCGCCTCGGGCGCGACGTCTACCTGTTTCAAGCCACCATGGACACGCGCCCAGAAGACCTCATCGTCTCACCCGTCGTCGCATCCGGCGACCAGATCAAGTACGTGGCGAGCCCGGTCTGCACGGCAATGATACGCGGTGGCGTGGCAATCCTCGACGAGGGCAACCGCATGTCGGAGAAAGCCTGGGCCTCTCTTGCTCCCCTGCTCGACCATCGACGCTATGTAGAGTCCATTGTAGCCGGCATCAAGATCAAGGCCCATCCGGACTTCCGCTTCGTCGCCACGATGAACGACGACGCGAGTACCTTTGAGCTGCCCGAATACATTCACTCGCGCCTGCAGCCCCAGATCGTCATCGACTTCCCCGAGAAGGACGAAGAGCTCATGGTGCTGACCGAGAACCTTCCCTTTGTGGAGCAACGCGTTCTCGAGTACGTGGCCGGTTTCCTCCAGAAAGCCCATCGGGCCGATGAACCGTTCACGGTCCGAGACGGCATCAACATTGCCCGCTACGCAACCAAGATGGCCGGCCGCGGGGAGATCCCGACGCTTCCCTTGATTCGCCGATCCGTCAAACAGATTCTCGGCGAAGAAGCGCTGGTCTATGCCACCTGAGGGCGTCTTCACCCTGCGGGAAGAAAGACTCGTCGTGGTGCCGGTGGTACCGGACCGCCTTGAGTGCGCTTACGAGGTCCGGCGCGCGATCCTGTCGATACGACCGGCAGTCGTGGCGCTCGAGCTCCCACCCGCCATCGGCGCGACGTATGTGGAGGCCGTAAAACGGTTTCCGTACCTCTCAACGCTCATCGTGGAAGAAGACGACGGCAGTGACGCCACGCTCATCAGGGTGGAGCCTACCGACCCGTTTGCCGAGGCTGTACGCACCGCCACCGACGCCGAGATTCCGGTGGAGTTCATCGATCTCGAAATCGGGACCGGGGCGCCCCTTCCCCATCCTCTTCCCGATCCCTACAGTATCTATCACACCGGCCTCGAAACCTGGTACCGCGCATGCCACGAGAAGGTTCTGGCCCGTGAACGCCTGGTTGAACACTACGAGAAATTGCTAGACCGCAACCCCGAACTACGCGATCCGCTGACAGACTCGTTCTCCGACGCAGCAGCAATCGACGCTGCACGCGTGGGACACCTCGCCGCCGAACTCGCGCAGCTCATTGACAACACCGAACGCGACGTACTCTTCGTGTGCAACGTGCATCACGCCGCGAACGTGATGCAAAAAGTACATGACGGCACCGGACGACGACGCCACTTGCGTTCGACCCGACAGGTAACGCTGGGGAACCCGGATCTCGACTTCATTCGTGCGACCAGCGCGGAAATGCCGTTCATGATTGCCGCATACGAATTCGACCGGAAGGGTTCAGGACCCGACCCGCGCGTGTGGGAAGCACCGCCGGACCCACCGCCGTCCCCCGAGCCCTCGCCCCTCGACGCGCTCACCGCCCAGGATGTGATGGGCTCCCTCGAGTCACTGCTGGGGATCAGCCCGAAGACGCAAGAGGTCAAACTCACCCCCGAACAGATACGCGTTCTGGTGAAGCGACTTCAGGCCCTGCGCGACTCCCGATCCGTGAGCAGCCTTCCGGGCATGGGCAACAGTTCCGAGCCCCCGCCACGCCTGGAGGGACCCGGACAGGTCGCGGCACACCGGATCTTCAAGTTCCGAAGCGTTTCGGAGAGAGGACCGGCACTGCGCGAACTCTACACCGAAACCGCACGCCTTCGCAGCGACCGACATCGGATGCTCGATCGGCAACGAGCACTGGTACGCATGGTGAAAACCGCCGCCCGATTCTACGAAGAGAACACGGGTGAAAAGTTCAAGCCCTGGCAACTCCGGACAATGTTCCGGTATCTTCGCAGCCTGGCGCGGGTCAAGGACCGCCAGTTGCTTCCACAGGCGTGGTGGGACTGGGCCGTGGCGGCGCGCAGCATATGCGACGACAACTACGCGCACGAAGTCTGGGATCTTGCGAGCTTCTACCCGTGGGTCGAGCAAGATGGAAAGTATCGTTCACTCAGCATCGACGGTGAGGACATCAAACTGGATGCCCGCAAGATGCGCTTCCGCCTGCGCTGGCCACGATTGCGCGAGCGACTGGCAAAGTCTCCCGTTCGCCGCCGTCCCCAGGAGACGAACAGCGGAGACTGGGCGCGAGGATTCGACCAGGGTGCCATCTGCTCGTATCCTCCGGAAGACATCGTCATCGAAGACTATGCCCGGTACCTCAAGAAGAAGGCGCTGCTGGTGCTGTCTGAAGAGCGCACGCGCACGGAACCGTTCACGACTTCCCTGCTCGACGGCATCGACGTGCGAGAAACCATCCGAAACTGGCCTCGTACAAAGCATCAACCTCACGGTCGCATCTACGTGCGCGAAGTACAGAAGGTCAAGGGCGGCGCCGGTGCGGTCGTGGTGATTTTCGACGAGGACCGGAACGAGGCTCGGTATCCGTGGTGCATGACCTGGCACGGCGAACACACCCAGGAGTCGGACATGGCGTTCTACTCCACGCCCGTCTATGCACGACTGGTTGGACCGGGCATCGCAAGGTGCGAGTACGGTGGTCTCATGATGACCTATCCACCGCGTCGGGTCAGCGACGTGTGGTCGGATCCATTCTACCAGGGCGAGGCGGAAAGCAAGGCCGAGGTGTTGCTTCTGGCGGCGCTCGAGTACTCACCTGAGAAACACGTCGTATACGTCTCAGCAACCCCGCCTCGAAGTCGCTTTCGCAGCATCGCCAATCGTCTGGGAAAGAAGATTGTCTACCTGCCCATCGGACAGCTCTCTCCGGTCAGCGTGAAACGGTTACGCGTCTTTCACGTCCTGAGCGGCCACCAGGTAAGAGCGTATGCACGCGACCACATCTGGTAGGACGGTCCCCGTGCGCCTGTACGGATCCTCCGCACCCGCGCGCACGGACCTCTGGGCGAATGTGGTGTCAGAGCGAACATAAACACCACGAATAATTCTCAACCCGTCCAGGAAATTCAAGAATCGTAAGGAACGCAACGGGCTCCCGGCGTCCGCCCCACGCTCCCGGCGTCCGCCCCACGCTCCCGGCGTCCGCAACCCTTCTGGAAGGGGGACGGGAGCGGGGACTTGCTCGCACCGCAAGCCGGTCCGAGAGCCTTGCGGACGTCCCCTGACGGCTCGACGTCGATAGATTACGGTTCTGAAATAGATTCCGACATGCCCGGAGATACACCGGGAATCGCGCGAAACGCCTGGGATTTCAGAAAAAATGACAGATGTTGGCTCCTCAATGCCGACTCTTGCCAAAATATTCATAACAACTCTGGCAGGAGGGCACGTACAGGTAATTGAATGGGCACCCCGCGCGGAACGGTGGGACCATCTGCGCAAGAGTTTTTCAATAGAGGGGGTTGATCATGACGAAACCATCCGCACGCCTGACGCTCGG
>JAJXVI010000236.1 GCA_021782195.1 bacterium
TGCCACACAGATCCCCCCACAGCTTGCCACGCAGCTGGCCACACAGCTCGCCACGCAGCTTGCGACGCAACTGGCCACGCAACTCGCCACACAGCTAGCCACGCAACTGCCTACGCAACTGCCTACACCGCCGCCCACACCGCCGCCCACACCGCCGCCCACACCGCCGCCCACACCGCCGTCCGCGTGAACCCCGACCACGCCGCTTGCTAAGCACCCGCCTTTCTGCGGCGCGCGAGAGAATGGCCCGTGGAGCGCACCCATACAGCAATGACGAGAAAATGATCAGGTGAATACCTGAGGGCGTTTGGGATCCCGTATCGATTGGCGCACCCGAAAGCAAAGGTGTAGCGTACATGAGAATTCATTGGAAAGTTTCGTGAACCATTGTCTCTGTACCGCGTGTTTGTCATCAACCCGGGTTCCACCAGTACACGCTTTGCTCTGTTCGAAGAGACTTCGCCGCAGAACGAGGCGCCCACACCGCGATGTCGGGCCGAAGAAAACGTACCGGCAAGCGGCGGCCTTGATGCACGCCTGACCGACGCGGTGGATTTCCTGGAACGCAACGGGCATCTGCGCTTGGACGCGGTTGTCGCCCGAGGCGGGCTCCTCGCGCCGGTTTCCTCCGGCACGATTGCCATCAATGAAGCCATGCTCACCGATGCCCGCGAAGCGCGCCGAGGCAAGCACGCCTCCAATCTCGGCTGTCTCATCGCACATATGGTTGCCGGCACGCACAACGTGCCGTCGTTCATCGTGGACCCGGTCTCGGTCGACGAAATGCTCCCCGAAGCCCGCCTCACAGGGCTGCCGGAAGTCACACGCCAGTCGTTGTCACACGTCCTCAACCTGCACGCAGCCGCCCGACAGGCTTGCCGTGACCTCTCCCTTCCCCTTACAGAGAGTCGGCTCATTGTCGCGCACCTCGGCGGAGGGTTCTCCATCGTGCCGATGGCAGGCGGGCGCATTCTCGACACCAACAACGCCAACTCCGGCGGCCCGTTCGCACCGACGCGAGCCGGCACGCTGCCCACCGACGCGCTGGTGCGTCTGTGTTTCAGCGGACAGTACACCGAAGCCGAACTTCTGGCGCGACTCACCCGCAACGGCGGTCTGCGGGCCCACCTCAACACTGACGACGCGCGCCAGGTCGAGGACCGTATTTCCGCGGGAGACGAACATGCACGACTCGTTTACGACGCCATGGGCTACCAGATCGCAAAAGAGATCGGCGCGTTTGCCACGGTCCTGAAAGGCCGCCTGCACGCGATCGTGCTGACCGGCGGTCTCGTGCGCTCCAACAGCCTCTGCGAGCGCGTTGTCGAGTCTGTCGGATTCCTCGGACCCGTCCTCCGCTACGCGGGCGAGTTCGAGATGCTGGCCCTGGCCGAAGGAGCGTTTCGCGTACTGCGAGGCGAAGACGTCGCCATGACCTATCCTCAAGGAGCTGCCTCCCTATGAAAGCGCTCTTGCTTGGAAACGCAGCCGTTGCACGTGGCGCCTGGGAAGCCAGCGTCGCCATGGGATGCGGCTATCCCGGCACCCCCAGCACGGAAATCCTCGAACACCTGGGCCGCTACAAGGACGTCCTCGTACAGTGGGCTCCCAACGAAAAGGTCGCCTACGAAGTGGCCATGGGTGTCTCACTGAGCGGGCATCGGGCCCTGGTGACCATGAAGCACGTGGGGCTCAACGTCGCAGCCGACCCGTTCTTCTCATCCTCGTACATGGGGGTCAACGGCGGTCTCGTCGTGGCATGCGCCGACGACCCCGGCATGCACTCGAGCCAGGACGAACAGGACAATCGCCACTTCGCGCGCGCCGCACGCGTGCTCATGGTCGAACCCGCCGACGCCGCAGAAGCGCGCTGGATGACAGCCGCGGCTTTCTCCCTCTCTGAACGTTTTGACACGCCGGTGCTCCTTCGCCTGACCACCCGGGTCTGTCACCAGACCGCGCTGGTGGAACTCGGCGACCCTCCCACCGCCGATGCTGCGAACGCCGCCGGACACGGCTACCGCAAGAACATTGCCAAAAACGTGCTCCTGCCGGGGCACGCGCGCCAGCGACGTCTCGTTGTCGAGGAACGAATGGCAGCCGCCACCGCATTTTCCAACGAGAGCGACCTCTGGAACCCCGTCCATCGCGGTACTTCCAGCGTCGGGGTAGTCACAAGCGGGGTTGCATTCGGCTACGTGCGAGAAGTACTCCCCGACGCGTCCGTATTGAAGATTGGACTGAGCTACCCGATTCCCATTGCACGCATCCGTTCCTTCGCGGCGACCGTTGAACGGCTCTACGTGATGGAAGAACTCGACCCGTTCCTGGAGGACGCCATCCGCGCCGCGGGCATCCCCGTGGAAGGAAGCAGCCTTCGACCTTTTTGCGGAGAACTGAACCTGACCCTCGTGGAGGCAGCCTTCCGAAAAGCCTCCGAGCACGGGTGCACGAATGCGTCCCTCGACGCGGAAAGCGTCGCAACGCCGCTCGAAGCGTCCCCCGACGCCGCCACCCCGGGAGCGTCCCCCGACGCCGCGACCCGGGGAGCGTCCGCCGACGCCGCGACCCGGGGAGCGTCCCCCGAGGCGGCGTCCCCGGCAGCGTCCCCGCTGGGAGGCACGGAGGTTCCCCCACGTCCCCCCACGCTCTGCCCCGGGTGCGGTCATCGCGGGATGTTCTCGCTGTTCCGCGAAATGAAGCTGCGCGTGATGGGCGATATCGGTTGCTACACCCTGGGCGCCCTGAAACCGCTCGCGGCAATGGACGCCTGCCTGTGCATGGGCGCTTCCATCGGGATGGCGCACGGCCTGACCCGCTTCGCGTCTCCCGAGGATTCTTCTCGCACGGTCGCCGTCATTGGCGACTCGACCTTCTTTCACTCGGGCATTCCCTCGCTGCTCGACATGATCGTACACGGCAGCAACGCTACCGTCGTGATCCTTGACAACCGCTGGACCGCCATGACCGGTGCCCAGCCCAATCCTGGCACGGGTCTTGACGTGAACGGCAAGCCGGCTCCGCGCTTCGACATTCCTGGCGTCTGCCGCGCGCTGGGCGTACGACGAGTTCGAGAAATCGACCCCTATCAACTCGAAGAGTGCCGACAGGCGCTCGAGGAGGAGCTCGCCGCGCCCGAGGTGTCGGTGATCGTCTCCTACAAGCCCTGCCTGTTGGGCACTCCCCGCCCGGCCATCGCGCCGGCAGTGACCATCGACCTCGATGCGTGCGACCGCTGCGGTGCGTGCATTCGCGTCGGATGCATGGCGCTGCACGAGCACGACGGTTATCCCACCGTGGATTCCGCACTCTGCACCGGCTGCCAGATATGCCTGCAGGTGTGTGAACCGCACGCCATCTCGGTCAACGGCTTCACGGGACAGACATCCTCGTCCCGAACATCCACGGAGGTGCCGACATGAGCATCCTCAACGTTCTGTTCTGCGGCGTTGGCGGACAGGGAATCCTGACCAGCAGCCGCATCCTCGCGCTTGCAGCCATGCACGCCGGGCTTGACGTCAAGATGAGCGAAGTGCACGGCATGGCACAGCGTGGGGGCAACGTCGACACGCACGTGCGCATCGGGGAGAGCGTTCCCTCGTCGCTCATTGCAAAGGAAACGGCACACTATCTGGTCGCCTTCGAGAAACTCGAAGCGCTGCGAAACATTGATTTCTTGCGTCCTGACGGCCTCGCCATCGTCTGTCCTCTCGAGATACCTCCCCTCGCGCTCAGCCTCAAGCGCAATCACTCGTACCTGCCTCACATCGACGACATCCTGAAGCGCACTGCCCCACGCCTGGAGTGGGTCGACGCGGAAGCCATCGCAAGACAGATGGGCGACCGTCGCCTGGTCAACGTAATCCTGCTTGGCGCACTTGCGCGGCATCTCGACATTTCCACCGAACACTGGAAGCAGGCGATTCGTGACCGATTTTCACCCGCCGCGCAAGCCGCCTGCCTTGACGCTTTCGAGAAGGGAGCAACCCATGACCACATGTGCACACCTGCGTGACCTGGACGATCTGCTGGCAGCCGCCTGCGCGCGCGGACCGGTGACCGTGGCGGTGGCGTGCGGCGAGGACCCCGCCGCCATCGAGGCGCTGCTGGCCGCGGAGCAGGCGGGACTGGCGCGCGGGGTACTGGTCGGAGATCCAGAGAGAATCCGTGCGGCGCTCGGAAGCGCTCGGGAAGTCGCTGGTGTGGACAGGGGTCAGCCCGAAAGCTTCCGGATCGAACCGGCGTCGAGCGCGGAGCAAGCCGCAGAAAGAGCCGTGGAACTCGTGCGCGACGGGCAGGCGGAGATTCTCCTCAAAGGCGCGATCCCAAGCGGCCCGATTCTGCACGCGGTCCTGTCGCACGAGCACGGGCTGCGTCGCGGGCGACTGCTCTCCGATTGTTTTCTCTTTGAGCATTACCGGCGACTCATCTGCGTCACGGACGGTGGGATGAACGTCGCCCCGGATCTCGAGGCCAAGCGGCAGATTCTCCTCAACGCGGTGGAACTGTTCCACGCACTGGGCTACGACCGGCCTCGCGTTGCCGTCATGTCAGCGGTGGAGGCTGTGCTGCCGGATCACGCTCCGAGCCAGGATGCAGTCGCGCTCTCGGCCATGGCGTGGAGCGATTGCATTGTGGAAGGGCCGCTGAGCCTTGACCTGGCCGTCAGTCCGGCCGCCGCGATCAAGAAACACA
Organism: bacterium; assembly: GCA_021782195.1. Taxonomy (GTDB): domain Bacteria; phylum Vulcanimicrobiota; class Xenobia; order RGZZ01; family RGZZ01; genus JAJXVI01. Next base: position 4,696 of record JAJXVI010000236.1, read on the forward strand.
TGGAGAGCGCCGTGGCAGGAAGGGCCGACATCCTCCTCTGTCCCGACCTCGTATCGGCAAACATGCTGGCAAAAGCGACCACACAGTTCGCACGCGCGCGCCTGGCCCACGTCGTCATGGGCGCCACGGCCCCCGTCCTCATCCCGAGCCGCTCCGACAACGCCGAGGCCAAGCTGTTCTCGATCGCGCTTGGATCCATGGTGAGAAACGCTTCGCGGGACTGAGCCATCTTGATCTGCCCGTGAAACAGACGGGTGAGTCGCCAAAAAGCCTCGGGTCAGTGGCTGTAAAAGCCACTTTCGCCACGAGGCGAGCCCTTGCGGGTCCTCAGCATCTGGGCGGCAAAGGCCCACGCCTGCGCGTCCACCTCGTCAGAGGACTGCGAACTCAACTCCTCTGCCAGGCGAAGGTCGCCGTTCGACATGGCCCCGAACAGGCCAGGGTGCGTCACCATCCACACGCTGACGATCGGCCCGA
>JAJXVI010000237.1 GCA_021782195.1 bacterium
GACGATTTCCCGTCGCATTTCTCGCTTGAAGGATCTTGAGCGCAAGCGTGACAACGGTGAATTTGACCGTCTCCCCAAGAAGGAACAGAAGCGCCTCAACGATGAGCTGGTGAAGCTTGACCGTTTCCTCGGTGGTATCAAGAATATGCCTGACCTGCCTGGAGCGATCTACGTAATCGATCCCCGCAAGGAGCATATTGCGATCATGGAGGCCCGTAAGCTCGGGATTCCAGTTGTCGCCATCGTGGATACAAACTGCGATCCGGATCTGATTGACTACCCGATTCCTGGAAACGACGATGCCATTCGCGCAGTGCGCCTGCTGACCGGCAAGATTGCAGACGCAGTCCTTGAGGCCAAGGCCGAAATCAAGGACGAGGTTCCCCAGGACGCGCGTTATGAGGCTGAGGACGAGGGCGCGGTCACCCTGGCGATTTCGACGCCGGGACAGACGCTCGACCTTACCGAGCCAGCTTCAGTTGCAGCAGGGGGCGAGGAGTATGCACCAGATGCATACGTTTCCGGGGACTATGCCTTCTACCCCGAAGAGGTCCCTGCAGTCGCGCAACCCGCGGTCTGACGGAGAACCAGGCATGCAGGGACGCATGCAACCAGCAGGGTCCCCGCGCGCCGTTTCGGCTCGATCCGCCTGCAACAACCGGACCTCGGTCCTCTGCGCGCGGTTCGGGCCAGATGGCCTTTTTTCGTATCAGTGGTGCCTTTTCCGCTGGTGGCAAGATGTCGCGGTTGAACGGAAGTGCGTCTGACCGAGACGGGTCATGCTGGTGACCGGCGATATCGTGGCTTGCAATCCCGCAGGGGAACGCCGCCTCTACGCTGCTCACACACTCGCCCCTGGAGGCTGGCCGCCGGGCGGGAGGTGGCTCTCGCACAACCCCTGAAGGCGAAGGTGCGGGAGTGACTTCGCGCCCTGATTGTCTTCAAGGGCACGGGCCCTTCCTCGTTCTCGGGGAGGGTTCCGCGGGGTGACGAACCCCGAACGAATTGATTGGAGGGTAATGCCTGTGGAAATCTCAACGACGATGATCAAGGAACTGCGCGAGAAGTCTGGCGCTGGGATGATGGATTGCCGTGAGGCACTTCGCCAGACCGAAGGTGATGTTCAGAAGGCGCTCGACTTTCTGCGCCAGAAAGGCATCGCTTCAGCCGACAAGAAGAGAGACCGCCTGACGGGTGAAGGTCGTGTGGAGTCGTACATCCACAGCAACGGCAAGATTGGCGTGCTCGTCGAACTCAACTGTGAGACCGACTTCGTTGCCAAGACCGACGATTTCAAGTCGCTCTGCCACGAGATCGCGATGCACATTGCGGCCCTGTCCCCCGTGTACGTTTCTCGCGAGGAAGTGCCGAAGGATCTGGTGGAGAGCGAGCTTGCAGCGTACAGGAAGGTTGCCAGTGAGGAGGGCAAGAAGCCCGAAATCGCCGAGAAGATTGCAACTGGCAAGGTCGACAAGTATTTCGAGAAGCAGTGCCTGCTCGATCAGCCGTTTGTGCGCGATGACAGCAAGTCCGTCGGTGAAGTGGTGCGAGAGGCCGTGGGCAGACTTGGCGAGAACATCAAGGTGACGCGTTTCACGCGTTTTGCCCTGGGTGAAGGCGTAAAAGACTGATGAATGTCAAGTACAAGCGCATTCTGTTGAAGCTCAGCGGCGAGGCGTTTGCTGGCCAGACTGAGTTTGGTATCGACATGCCGACGGTCGAACGCTATGCGCGCGAGATCAAGGATCTTCGGAGCCTCGGGGTGGAGGTGGCGGTGGTCGTGGGTGGCGGCAACATCTGGCGTGGTCGCGTTGCCCCCAAGATGGACCGAGCCACTGCCGACTCCATGGGCATGATCGCGACCGTACTGAATGCGCTTGCACTTCAAGACTCGCTCGAACACCTGCACGTGTACACGCGCGTCCTGACAGCCATCACGATGCAGCAGGTTGCGGAGCCGTTTCTGCGCCGACGTGCCGTACGCCATCTGGAGAAGGGGCGCGTGGTTATCTTCGGGGCTGGAACGGGGAACCCGTTCTTTACGACCGATACGACGGCTGCGTTGAGGGCGCTTGAAGTCAATGCTGACGCTGTCTTGAAGGCGACCAAGGTCGATGGCGTCTATGACATGGATCCCCAGCAGTTTCCTCAGGCTACGAAGTTCAAAGAGATTCAGTACGCTGATGTCATACAGCGAGGGCTTAAGGTGATGGATTCCACCGCCGTGTCCCTGTGCTGGGATCACAAACTTCCGATTCTGGTCTTCAACAGTGCGGAATACGGTAACATCAAGAAAATCGTACTGGGGGAGGAAATCGGGACGCTCGTAAAGGAGGTCGGGTAGAAATGGTAGAGCAAAAGCTGTTCGCCGAAGCCGAAGATCGTATGAAGAAGGCCTATGATCACCTCAAGAAGGACTTTGCCTCGATTCGTACGGGGCGTGCGTCCCCGTCGTTGCTTGATCGAATTCACGTCGAGGCCTACGGTTCACAGATGGCTGTCAATCAGGTTGGTTCGGTGACGGCTCCCGAGCCCCGAATGCTCGCCATCACTGTGTACGACAAGTCGGTTCTGGGGCCACTCGAGAAGGCCATCCAGAAATCTGATCTGGGCATCAATCCCAGCATCGATGGCCTGACCATTCGTCTTGCTCTTCCGCCTCTTACCGAGGACCGGCGTAAAGATCTGGTGAAACAGGTCAAGAAGCGTACAGAGGAGGGTAAGGTCGCCCTTCGCAACATTCGCCGTGATATCATCGAGGAGATCAAGAAGCAGAAGGATCACGGTGCCTCGGAAGACGAGATCAAGCGCGCGGAACAGCAGATCCAGAAATTGACGGACAAGCATATCGGCGAGTTCGATCACGCGCTCGTCGTGAAGGAAAAAGAGATTCTTGAAGTCTGAGTCCGGCGTGGCCGCCTCGCCTCCCTATCTTCGCAACCCGACCGCGGAAGAGAGAGTTCTGCTGGGAAGACTGGATAGGGAGCGCCTGCCCAACCACATTGCGGTGATCATGGACGGCAATCGTCGCTGGGCGCGTGAGCGCAGGTGGCCGGCCTTCCTCGGGCATCGTGCTGGCGTTCGCGCCTTCCGTGAAATGGTTCGGGCGTGCACCGACCTTGGTATCGGCGTCCTGACTGCGTATGCATTTTCCTGGGAAAACTGGAAGCGTTCGCAGCAGGAGGTCAGGATCCTGATGCGCCTGTTCGAGCACTACAGTCGCAAGGACCGTGAGGAGATGCATGCCAACGGGGTGCGTTTCCGAATCATTGGCGATACAACGTGCTTGCCGCAAGAGGTACAGGCTGAGTTTAATGCCACGTCCGCATTGACGCGCAACAATAACAGTCTGATTTTGAATCTTGCGGTGAATTACGGGTCGCGTCACGAGATTCTCCGTGCGACGCGCCTGGTAGCTCGTGAGATTGCAGAAGGTCGCCTCGACCCCGACGCTTTGCAGGAAGAGGATCTGTCCTCTTATTTCTACACCGCCGGCCTGCCAGACCCGGACCTGCTGATTCGAACGAGCGGTGAGATGAGAGTCAGCAATTTTCTACTCTGGCAGATTGCATACAGCGAGTTCTGGTTTACGGACCGAAACTGGCCGGCGTTTCAGCGTTCCGATCTGTTGAGAGCCTTGATTGACTATCAGGGGCGAGATCGTCGCTTTGGAGGCGGGGGCGAGGTGGATGCGGATGCACGTATCCTCACTGACTCCCGTGCGCACGTTTCTGGCGGCCTGGGCGGAGCCGTCCGTATGAGGGCTGATGTGGCTGCACAGCCTGCTAAAATCTGTTCTGTCGTGGTTAATGCCGATGCTACACCCGGAGAGAGAGTGCCATGAAGTTGCCGACTGCGGAAGAGATTTCCCAATCACTGGAGGATCTGCTGCGAAGACCGGCGCAGGTTCCGGCCCGCCCCAGGGCATCAGAGGCGTCGAAACCGCGATCTCCGCGCTTCAAGATCAAGAAGGTGGAGCGTAAGAGGGGCGACCGGCGAAACCTGCTCGCGCGTGCAATCACGGGCGTATCCCTGGCAGGCTTGACGGTACTGCTGATTGTGGTTCACCCCTATGCCTTCGCTTTCGAAGCCATGTTCTTCGTTGCCATCAGCATCAAGGAAGTGTGCGACATCGCGGCTCGCAACGGCATCGACGCTTCCTTTCCAGTGGCGCTTCTCAGTGGCCTTTCGATTGTGTCCGTTGCCACGTGGATGCCTGCGCGAACGCCGGATGTGCTTGTGCTGTGCGTGCTGGTTTCGATGGTGGTGACCATCTTCCGTAAACGAGGAACGGGAGGCGACGGCGTGCATCGGCGACGGTACGTGGACGGGATCGTGACTATCTATGCGTTCCTTTACGTGGCGTGGCTGTTCAGTTTCTGTTTGCAGATTCGCTTCACCCCGGGGACCGTGCCAGGCCCGAACGGCGCGCGCGTGGAAGCGGGAGCGGCGCTTCTGTTGATGCTTATCGCCACAACCGCGCTTTCAGACGTAGGGTGCTATTTCAGCGGAAAGCTGTTCGGCCGTCACGCCCTTGCGCCGGCCATCAGTCCCGGAAAGACCATTGAAGGATCACTTGGTGGGGTACTTGTGAGCACGCTCACGGCCGTGGCTTTTGGTTGCTGGATCGGTCTCGACCTGGAGGCCTGCGCGGTGTACGGGGTCGTCATGAGTGTGGTCGCGCAACTGGGTGACCTGTGGGAGTCCATGATGAAGCGTGAAGCCGGAGTGAAGGACTCCGGACGTGCACTGGCAGGACACGGGGGCGCACTTGATCGCTTTGATTCCTTCTTCTTCGCCATGCCGGTCGGGTACTTGTTGACCCAGGGTCTGTTGCTGGCTGGAAGAAGCCTGTAGGGAGACGCACCGTGAAAAGACTGGTCGTGCTGGGTTGCACGGGTTCCGTCGGGAAGCAGACCATCGAGGTTGTGCACCGCCACAAAGAGCGCTACAAGGTGGTTGGGCTTGCCGCCGGTTCGTCGTGGGAGGAGGTTGCGCGACAGGCCGAGTTGCTCGAGCCCGAACGCATTGCGATGAGTGACTCTCAGGCCGCGGCGCGTTTGCGCGAAGCGCTGGCCGCTTCCCCCCGCACCTCTGCCATCGAGGTGCTCGAGGGTGACGATGGCGTTCTTGATATTGCCTGCATGCAGGCCGACATGGCGATGATTGC
>JAJXVI010000238.1 GCA_021782195.1 bacterium
ATTGGATTCGCGCAGCCAGTGGAGTTCTTTGAAGCGCGCTCCAACCTTTCCAAAGAGATAGCGTGCCCCTTCGGGGTCGACGACACGGTCGCGGGGCGACTGGATGATGAGAATCGGGGTCTGCACCTTGCCGAGCTCGTTCTTGACCTCTCGTATCAGCAACACCGCACTGCGGGCAGAGTGCAGACTGAAAGTGCGGAAATACGAGGCGCCTTCGGCGTGACGGGCCATTTCGGGATCGTTGACCGGCGGACGTAGCCGTGGCACGAACGGAACAAGATGCCCGATCGAGAAAAGATAGCGTTCCGGGCGAAGTACGTAGTACCACCGGTGACGTACAGCCAGAAAAGGGCTCAGGCACACGAGCCGGTGTACATCGTGGGAGGCTGCGAGATGCAGACCGAGCAGGCAACCCGTCGAGAAGCCGACAATCGACACGCATGAGAAACGCTCTCGCAGTGACAGGTAGCGCTCTCGAACCGCTTCATACCACTCCTCCCAGCGCGACGCGGGCATGATGGCGCGTTTTCGATCGTGGCCCGGGTAGTTCAGGGCCTGTACTGTGTAGCCGTTGCGGTGCAGATGCTGGCCGAGCAACTGCATTTCAAAGCTTCCGCCGCCAAGACCGTGCAGCAGCAGGCACGCGTGGTGTGGGTGGTTGCCTTCGAGAAGAAAAGGCTGATTGCTCAACATGCGCACAGCCAGGTTCGGCAGTTATCATTCTCTTTCCCCCGTTGGCCGTCCGTGGTGTGGGTTCGTGTCGTGCTTCCCGCACGGGTATCTGCTCGTTGCGATGACCACCACCGCGTGCTGTCACTTTCCTGGGACCGTCGGCGAGGCTGCGCGTCTCGTGGCGTTCGGCTCGCCGCTCATTCCACCGATGTGGCGTGCTCCATTCAGCAGGGGCTGCTCCCCCAAGTGGCCAATTGAGGCGGACATGTCAATCTGCCTCTGGCTCGTGTTCGACGATCCTGTCATCACTCGTTTGCGCAGCGAGACGCTTGCGCGCGCCTCGAACGTGGCGCGGCTCGACGAGATTGCAGTGGCTCAGGACGCCGTGTGCCTCGAGAACTTCTGCAGCCCGACGGTGCTGGAAATCTGTCGAAGCCTTGTAGGCGAGGAGGAACCCGGGCCCCTGAAGTGGTTTGAGCCGCGGGACGCTCTTCAAACGGTCGTGGCCATTCTGCGTTACGGGGATTCCCATCCCGGTGCCCTCCGAGGGATCGTTCGTGATCTGCGCACTTTTGAGCGGGCTCTTGAGGAAGCTGTGCGAAAGAAGGTACGCTTTCGTCTGCAGCTCGACTACCGTGGAGTATTGCCTGAGGAGGAGTGACGCCGGCTGGCTTCGGTCTGTGTCGTTCGGCGAACCCGACCCCGCGGCATCGAAGTCCCATCCTCGCTGGCCTGAGCCCGCGCGTCCGTGGGACATTGTTTGCACTGTGTAGACCTTCGAGACCGGTGTCTGGACTTCGGTCGGAAGGGGGAACCGTTGATCATGCAGGAATCCTGGGCAGGTGACGGTACGACAACTGCACGAGACTGTGGAGGGCGCCTGTGACTGTAGAGTCTGGTTCAGGGTTTGAGCTCGTGGTTGTAGAAGGCGGTGGCCAGGGCATGGTCTTTCCGCTTCGCGGCGGACACGTGGTGCTCGGGCGCTACGAAGAGGCCGACCATCCCGACTCGTTCGCTGTGATGTTCCACGAGCCGACCGTATCTCGGGTGCACGCGATTCTCGAGTGGGAGGAACGTCGCGCACGCTACGTTGTGCACCACCGCTCTCGTACCAACCCGACAATCCTGAACGGTGCCCCACTCGCGCGTCCACACGTGCTCGAGCCTGGCGACACCCTCAAGATGGGGTCGACCCTGGTGATGCTCCGCCAGTCTCCTTTGAGCCCGTGGTGTGGGACGGGGGGCGGAGTTCGTCGCGCACTTGTGGTGCTGAGCGGTCCGGACAGGGGACGGGTGTGTCCTCTGGTCGCTCCTCAAGCGGCTCTGGTCGATCCGGAGCGTGCGAATTGCGGTGCCGATGCCATCGTCGTGAATGGAATGCAGGGTTGGAACATCGAGATGATTCTTCACAACGAGCGCCTCTTCGTGCAGTGCGAGGAACGTGTGGGCCTGCTCTCGCGCTACCCCGGTCTTGTTTCCTGCAGGTTGGTCGGTACCCGTGATCGGATTCCGCTACAGGAAGGCATGGTGGTTGTCTGCGGCGATGTGGCATTTCTCGTTGCGTCGGCTGATCGTGCCCTTGCTGTATCTCGTCTTCTCGAGGCCGGGGAAGAGACCGGTGACCCTCTGGTCGACTTTGTGCGGCCCGGGCCCCCTCCATACTGGGAAAGCGACGATCCGTGCCTGCTGCGCATTCTTTCTGGTCCTGATCGGGGTTCCACCCTCTGGATCGATCCGACCGGCGTGCATGGCCCCGTGCTTGTGGGACGCAGCGGTCCTGGAGGCCTGCACGTCGAGGTGCCCGATCGCAACGCCGCCGACCTCATGATATCCTTCTCCTCAGATGGTGTGCATCTGGAAAACGTGGACTCGACCGAGAGCGTCTACCACAACTGGGATCTCCTGCGCCCCGGAGAGGGCCTCGAACTGCTCAGTGGCGACCGCATCACCATGGGACGAAGCGTGCTCAGTTTCGAGACCGTGCCGCTGCAGGCTTGCATCGAATCGTATGCCGTGTTTCTGGGCACCGATGAACTGCCACTTGTGCGTGCGGTCAACACCCTGGGATACCGACCGGAAAACGAGTTGCGTGTGGATGACCGCCGACTTGCTCCTCGTCACGGAGTGCTGGAGGTGCGGGATTCAGGTGAGGTCGCCTACGTACACATGGACACGGAATGCGTCGTGCGGATCGGGGATGCGCAGGTGCGGGCAGGCGAAGAATACGCTCTGTGTCCGGGGGACGTGATTCACCTGACTGACGAGGTGGAAGTCTCCTTTGGCCGGCGTGTATCGACGCATCGCCCGTCGGACCCGGTCCTGATCGGCCCCACCCAGAGAGAGATCGAAGAGGAGCGGATGCGGATCACAGCCTGAAACGGGCCACCTTGATCCGCGCGCCTGGTCGCGGCGGCAGTGCGCCTTCCTCTGTCGTGCCCCCACCTTTCGCTGTCGCCGCTTTCATCTTGAGGCGGGTGCACCCAGGGTCGTGGTTCTACGGGTTTCGCGGCAGGCCATGTTCCTACAGGTACCACCAGAGGAGCCACGCGCAACCGGCGGCCACGAGCATGACCAGGAACAGCGCGTAGATGGTCGCACGGCGGGGGGATGTCGACCGGCTCCCTTCTGGCGCTGCTGTCGCGGCGGCATCGCTGGTCGATGCCCGCTCGGGAAGGGCCTCGAGAGCGTGCAGCACGAGTTCCGCGTTCTGCACGCGGAAGTCTCGCTTGAGCACCATCAGGTGTGTCACCAGTGCCTCGAACGCGGGCGAAACCGACGGGTTCAGCTTGCGTAGCGGCACGAGGGGGTCGCCCAGGCGGCTGATGAGCGAACTCTGTCGGTCAACCGATTGAGGGGGGATTCGTCCGCTCAGCAGCGCGTAGAGGGTTGCACCGAGGGCGTAGAGATCACTTCGCGGGTCGGTGGCGATGCCAGAATACTGTTCCGGCGGAGCGTATCCCGGTGTGACCAATCCCTTGAAGATTGTCTTGTACTGCCCCTGGTTGTCACGGCCCTTTGCAATCCCGAAGTCGAGCAGCATTACACGCCCTCGTCGGTCAAGCATGAGATTGTCCGGCTTGAGGTCCTTGTAGATGATAGGGCGCGGCTTCTGGGAATGCAGATAATGAAGTGCACGGGTGATCTGTACGGCCCAGTTGGCTACGGTCGCCGCTTCCGGCAGAAACTCCGGTTTGTGTTCACCCTTGCCGATGTCGGAGAGTTTGCTGAGCAGTTCCCCGTCGATGAAATCCATCACGAGAAAGCGGTCGTCGTGCTCTTCAAACCACTCGTAGACGCGGGGAATATTGTCGTTCGAGAGCGCGTGGAGCAACTGTGCTTCGTGCTCGAACTGGGCAATCGCAAGCGCCAGGTCTTCTGGCGTGTCTGCGAACATGCCCATCTGCTTGATGGCAACGCATTGCCCTGTCGTCTTGTCGGTTGCAGTATATACAACCGCCATTCCACCCTGTCCGGCCACGCCGGTAATTTCGTAGCGCTCGCGCAGCACGCGGCCTGACTCGATGGTAGCCACGCGAATGCGTTCGACACGGATTCAAGTTGTCCCTACCAGAGGCCACGTCCGCGGTACAGATCTGGCGGTTTATCGTCCGGAAGCGTGCGTGCTTGAAGACGACGGGGTCTGTGCTGCGGACGTGGCACTTTGCACGTAGCGGTCAGTCGTCGGTTCCCGGGAGCGCCTGTTCTGCCGGTGAACCCACGCATGGTGCCGGCGTGATGGGCTCGAGACTGGCGGTAAAGTGCCGAAGCAGTCGTGGAGCGCGCACGATGCGGTAGCCGTGCTGGTGTTCGCGATGCTCGCCGATTCGTGCAAACGTGTCAACGACGTGCTCGAGGTGACTGCGTGTGTATGTGCGGTGCGGGATGGCAAGGCGTACGAGTTCGTGCCGCGCGTCTTCCTCAAACATGAGGCTGCCGATCTCCACGGTTCGTACGCCTCCCTCGAGGTAGAGGGCACAGGCAAGAGCCTGGGCGGGGAAATGATGCTTTGGTATGTGCGACAGCCAGGCGCCGGCGTCGACGAAGACCGCGTGCCCGCCGGCCGGTTTCACGACGGGCACGCCAAGCACTTCCAGCGACTCTGCAAGCCAGGCGACGACGCCGGTTCGGTAGGCCATGTACGTTTCGTCAAGCGCTTCGTCGAGACCGGTGGCGATGGCTTCCATGTCGCGCCCTGCGAGGCCACCGTAAGTGGAAAATCCTTCTGTTACCACCATGAGTTCGCGGACACGTTCAGCGAGGTCTGCGTCCCGCGTGGCAAAGAAGCCACCGATGTTGGCCAGGCCGTTCTTCTTTGCGCTGACGAGACAACCGTCGGCGAGGTCAAAATAGGCACGGGCGACTTCGTACAGATTCTGGCGTCCCAGTCGGGTGTCGTGGAGTCGAGCGAGGTACGCGTTCTCGGCGAATCGGCAGGCGTCAAGGAAAAACGGCAATCCGGCCTCGTGTGCGAGGCTTGCGACCTGTTGCAGGTTTTC
>JAJXVI010000239.1:0-3148 GCA_021782195.1 bacterium
AATCACAGGCTAAAGCGTGGGGCGTGCCTTTTGACGGGTGAATGCGGAAAAGCCGCGTTGTGAGATCGCGGCTCGACCATCGAGTCTGTGACCTGGACGGGGTAGGAAGGGCGATGAGCCGGATGTTCTTGAAGATCGTGCAAAGAACCGGAAGGGGTCTCCTGTCTCTGCTGGTTGCGGGTCTCCTGTTGGGAAGATCAGCCAGTGCCGTTGTCATCAACTTTTCTGATCTGCCCCCCAACACCATCTACGGCTACACCATCAGCGATTCAGGTTACACCTTCCACGAGGCGCAGAGTGGGCTGTTCACCATGGGTTCGACGATCTACGGCGGAATATTGAACTATCTTCAATCTTCGATCAGCGATTCGACCGCGGGTGGTACGACCGTCATGACGTATGGGGGTGGAGCTTTCAACGTGTCTTCAGTCGCGGTTGCGGCTCAACACACGAGTGGCTTGCCGACCGTGACCTTCACCGGCACCTATGCCACCGGAGGGACCGTTACCCAGTCGATCGCGACCACAACGTTGGCTGCTTTCACGGTTGGCAACCTGGTTGGCTTCAACGACCTCGTTTCGTTGAGCTGGGTCCAGGCTTCTCCCTACAATCAACTCACGAACTTCAACGTTGTTCCCACACCCGAACCGCACCTCTTGCTGCTCACCCTCTCGTTGCTGGCCGCCTTCCTGATTTCGGGCTCGCGTACGTCTGTTCTGGGGGACTGACTCGCTGCGTTCGTTTGCTCCTCTCCACCTCTGCTCTGGCGGCTCGTCTTGAAACCCGCGCAGTCACGCCTTCTTCCCCAGGCCCCCTTGAAGGCACATCGCATCCTCTTCTCGAAGGCTCTCACGCGGATGTGCGCGTCGAGTGCATCCGACTTCGTCTGAGAGAGGGAATTGCCGTTTGAGCCTGGAGTTGCCGCGACCGTCGGTGTCGCCCTCATCAGTCGTCTTGAGTGCCCCCGGTCGCAGTGTTACGACGTCGCTGGAAGTGGTGAATCGGGGCGGTGGTCGTCTATCCGCCACCATCGAGAGCAGCGTTGCGTGGATCAAGGTCGACCCGGGCGTGATCGACGACAATCACGTCCGCGTTGCGATCACGGTAGACGTGGCTGCGCTTGAGGAAGACGTGGAAGCGCTTGCGGCTCTTACGCTCCGTTATCCCAATCCACTCTCAACCGACCAACTGGCGCTTGAAATTCCGGTGCGCGTCACGCGAACCGGAATGTGCAGGGCCTTTCGCCTCTATGCCGACGGCCAGCTTGACGAGGCCCGTGAAATCTGTCGCAACATCGCGTACACTGCGGTCTCGGGAGAAGCTTCGATTCTGCTTGCAATCATCGCGCTGGATCGCGGGGAGGTGGCGGGCGCGGTTCGTCCGCTCCTCGATGCGGGCGCTTCAAGCATTCACGGGAGCGTGCCTGCCGAGACGCTCGCGCATTTCCTCGACGTGCTCGAGGCGCGGATGCCCGAACTGCGCGACGCGCATTATGCGGTCGGGGTGCTTGAACGGCTGGAGGCTGACGCCCGGCTTCAAGGAACCGATCTGGAAGCGCGCCTCGCCGAGGTTCTTACTGCCAGTTGCAGGCGCTTCGTTGACGACTACCGTCCTCGCCTGCTGAATGCGTCTGAACTTTCCCGGATGGTCGAGCGAGTGACCCGCGAGCTCCGTCGCTCCCCGGACGATGAAGGTTGGAAGGCCTGGTTGCAGGAGGCGGAGGAGGCCCCGAAATACGAGGTTCCCCAGCCACCGGAGGCGGGCCGCCCCAGGCGACCTCGTCTCTGGATCGGCCTCGGGTCATTGATTCTTGTTGCGGCGATTTCCCTCTTCTGGGTGTATCCTCGCCTGGAGATGCAGAAGGTGCGCACGCTCATGCGAGCCGGTGCGTATCGAGAGGCCATGGTCGAGGTGCAACACGTGCATCTGCTGTGGCAGAATTCCGACGATCTCCGACGCTTGCGCGCGCAGATTCTGTTCGCCTGGGGGCGCTCGATGTTCAACAGCGGCAACGAGCGTGAGGGTGCCCGCCACCTCGACATTGCGATGCACGAGGACCCCTCGAACATGCGCATCCGGGCTTATCGGCGGGTGGCCTATCGCCGATGGGGAGCCATTCTGCTCGCGCGCGGGCTCGTCCCCGAAGGGTACGAGGCGCTTGAGGAGATTACCGGCAAGGGCCCCGAGGACGCTCCGTTGCGTGCCCGTCTCAAACTGCTTGCTCCCATATACGAGCTCTACGTCAATCTTGAAGCATTGTCCAACGGTCCCGTCGGTCCGCACGGGGCGGCGCTTCCACGCAAGACCGGACGGAACCCGAACTTTGCCGGGTGTTCACGAATTCTTGCGAAGAACAATCTCCCGTGGTTCGATCGGCGCATGCAGGTGTTGTTCGTGGACCTGTGGGGAAACGGTCGCAATCAGGTGGCGATTGCCGGCAACAACGACACGGGAGAGGGTGGCGTATTTGTTTTTGCGCCGGTCGGCCTTTCCAGGGCTTCCTCCACGGAGAATCCGCCTGCCCCGCACGCGTCGACTCCTTCGCCTTCGCCCTCAGCTCCTGCTGTAACCGGATCCACCGGGGTTGGCGTCGCTCCCCATATGAAGGAACTGCTGGGCTATGTCGACCCCGACGGTTGTCTTCTGCAAGGGATGCGCGTGGTAAGCTTTGAGCGCGGCGGACGACCGGCGCTGCTCGTGAACTGGAGGAGCCCGGTTTCAGGCCTTGGACACGGGGTGTTGATATGGGGTGACGGGCGAGGGGCGCACGAATGGCACTCGCCCGAGGGAGTCACGCCGGTCGAGGTCAAGGATACCGATCACGACGGTCATCCGAACCTGTGGACCAGTATTTTGATCGGCGATCGCGCGCATCTCCACGAGGCCGTGCTGCTGCCGATTTCCTACAGTTGGGCGCCGCACGGTCCACTGCTTTCAACCCAGAACCACGCAGACTACTACAACGACACGGTGCTGCCCCAACTGAGGAAGGAAATCAAGCATCCACCGTATCCGCCTTCTGATCCACGTCGAGCGCGGTACGTTCGCAATCGTGAGACGGCCATCAAGCGTGTGGAGGACATGACCCGATGACGGCACCTGCGTGCCAGCATCGGGCGCCGAATCGTGCCGTGTCGTCAGACCGCAA
>JAJXVI010000239.1:3158-5167 GCA_021782195.1 bacterium
TCGCTTCCCTGGGTCGCTCGCACTCTGTGCCCGAAGACCGTCTGGAACAGCCAGGCCACATCGTGGGTGAACTGCTCACGTTCGACGGGGTCGCTGAAGTACACGACACTCTCGATCGCATCTCCGAACTTCTTCTGAGGCATGTTCACGCTGAGCGTGCCGTTGGTGTTTCCAAAAATCCGCACGCCTCGCACGCGCAGGCCGTGATAGCGAAATTCCACCATGCCGACCAGGCGCGGACTGACCGGCGACTGGGCCTGGTGCACCGTAGGTCGTCCCCAGGGGCGGTTGCTCCAGATGGGTTCGGGGTCGGAACTGACGACTTCCGGACTGTACTCGTAGGCGCGATTGGAATTCGTGGTGTCCATGGGCAAGATCTCCTTGTCGTGGATTGAAACCGCAGCGACGCTGCCGTTTCCGGAAGTCTACCTCATCGCGTGCTGCGGTCTCAACAGAGAGGATCTTGCCGAAGCGTGAACTTTTCTCGATTTTATGTTCCCGGCCTTTACGGAATGACCCGGAGCCGGGACGATGCCTATACGAAGGTTTGTGGTAACCAGGGCGCCGTGAGCATCGGCTCTGGTTCCGGCGCCTCGCAACCGGGAGAGGGTGCCTGCTAGATGGAAACGGTAGACAACCTGTTCCTTGTTTACTTCTTCTACGGGTTGTCGTTTGTCGTTCTTGGCATCCTGCTCATCGCGTGGCGTCCACTTCTGGTCGAGGGCAGAGCCACCGCTTCCCGCTCATTGCCCATGGTCGCGAACCTGTGGTATCTGGGGACGTTTGCGGTGCTTCACGGGTTCAACGAGTGGGTCGACGTATTGCTGCTGGTCGGAACGTGGCAACGGCTTCAGCCCGTCATCGCGGTTCTTTCCGACTTCCTGTACGCCACTTCCACCCTGTGCCTGTTCCAGTTTGCAGTGACGCTGATCGTGACAATTCGCCCGCGCCTGGGGTGGCTGCGGTGGTTCTTGTTGGGGGCATTCGGCGCGTGGCTCGCCCTGTTCGTCACGGAGGCAGTGCTTCACCATACCGTGATGATGCAAGGCCACCACGCGTCCGCCCTGGTGGCCAGCTTGCTGGTCGCGGGTGACTGGGCACGCTATTGTCTGGGGCTCATTGGAGGTTTGCTTACGGCGTATGCCTTGCTGGTACAACGGGGGCACCTTGCGGCCCCGACTCCCGGCAACGAGCGCGACACACCCGTCCCCACCACGCAGCGCCTGCGAAAACTGCTCCTCATCACCACGATCTTTTTCGGAATCAACGCATTCCTCTCGACCACGATGGCGGCGGAGACCTCTGCCGGCGGTTACTTGTTTCGTGTCTTCATGAATCGATCAGGGTTGAATGCGCCACTCCTGACGTTCCGGGCTGTCTGCGCGATTGCGGTGAGCTTTTCGGTGATTGCTGCCCTCGTGGCCATCGATCGAGAGCAGGGGAGCATGTTGGAGGGACACCAGCGTGATCTGGAGCAGGCCAACCGACGCCTGCGCGAGTCGTACGATCGTCTCAAGGAGACCCAACAGCAGCTTGTGGTCTCGGAGAAGATGTCTGCCGTGGGTACGCTGGTCAGTGGCATCGCGCACGAGTTCAACAATATTCTTTCCGGCCTCAAAGGCTACACGCAACTGGCGCGTCAGTCCCAGGACATCGAGCAGATTCACGGCGACCTCGGCGTGATCCAGTCCACCGACGTCGTGCTGCAGGCGAATCAGAACCTCACGCTCAACATCACGCTCGAGCTGCCGACCATCGAGAGTATCAAGCAGCTGGTCGCCCGCGGCTTGGGCGTCGCCTTCGTGCCGCGTGTCTCCGCCCGGCGCGAGCTGGAGACCGGCGCGCTGCGCGAAGTCGCGATCCGCGATTTCAAGGTGCAGCGCCCGCTGCGGCTGCTGGCGCCCCGCCAGGGCGCGCTCTCCCACGCCGCCGCGGCCTTCCGCGCGCTGGCGCTGGAGCAGAATCACCCACCGCCCAACAACGCCCGCCTCGATGAACGGTTAGAAGGA
>JAJXVI010000240.1 GCA_021782195.1 bacterium
CCTCCTAGCTGATGGGAATGCCTCGATGGGCGTCGCGCCACCTGCCCGTCCGCCTTGCGTTTGCATGGGGAGGGCCTTTCGGTTAGGCGTACATCGAGTGTTGGCCTCAGATGCGAACCACGCTGGAAACCTCTCAGGGGCAGGTGCGCCTCGACGAATTTGTCGGAACCTCCGCCGGCGCAATCACGGCAGGCCTTCTGGCCGCGGGTTATCAGCCCGAGGAGATGAGCGACATCCTGCCGCAACTCGACTTCAAACATTTCTACGGCGACTATCTGTGGCTGTCGGGCGCCAACGATCCCCAGGTCCGTGGAATCGACCGTACCGGGCTGTTCTCAATGCGTCAGATGTATCAGGCCGTGAGTAACCTCATCGCTCGAAAAGTCAGCGTCAAAGGGCGCCCCGTGCTGTTCCGTGACCTGCCGTTCAAGCTCAAGGTCGTCTCCACCGTGGTCAACACCGATCTGCCCGAAGATGTACAGCGCCAGCTCGGGATCCGTTCCGACGGCGAGATCGTGTTCGGGACGGACACAACCCCGAACATGGACGTGGCCGCCGCCATCTGCTGCTCCGCGGCCATCCCCGGATTCTTTCAAGCCCCGCAGATTACCGTTGCCCTTCCGGGGCAGGCTGCGAACCCGAACGCGCCCATGAAGGAATACCGCCTGCAGTTTGCGGACGGCGGCGCGGTGAACAATCTGGGCACAACCCTCCCCTCCGGACTCGATGACCACAGCGTTCTCGCGACCCTTCCCGTGTATCGACAGGCCCCGGGCGCCAACCCGGACGCTCCACCGGTCGACCTTGGCGTGCTGGACTACGATCCTGCGGCGCTCAAACAGATCAATGCCTTCAACACCGAACGGTACGCCACTTTTGCCCCTCAACTGGCTGGCCTGCTTCAAAAGACCGCCGACCACGGGTGCAGCAGGGCAGTCATCGCCTTCAATCCGTCAACGCTTTCGGAACAGACCGCTCCCATTCTTCAGGGTCGTACCCGCGACGACACCGCACGCCTGCACGCCCTGGCGGACGCGTCGCAAACCCCGCACATGGACGCGGATGACGGCAGAACGGTGATGATGAATCACGAGCCCCATCACCGCTCCTTCATCGAACAGACCGTGGTCAAGGAACTGTTCGACGCCAGGGGAACCTTCACGCCGCACTGGAACGCCGCCCCGTCCTACCGCATGTCCACGCACGAGGCACACGGTACTGCCGACGTGCTGGTCGCGGTCTCGGCCTCCTATCTCACGTCGTCCTATCAGCAGGAAGAGAACCTTTTCGAGCAGCCTTGATTCCAGGCCCCGCGCCAGAACCTGCGCGCAGGCGTCTGAAAAACACGCAAGGGAGTCTGTCTTGCCATCTCTGGGTAGGTCTATCTCCCGTTCCTCATCGTCGGGGCCGCAGGGTTTTGCGTGCCGCCCGAGCCACCCGAACCACCCGAACCGCCCGAACCGCCCGAACCGCCCGAGACACCCGAGCCACCCGTGTCGAACAAACCGAACCCAACTGTGCCTCCCACGGTCCGGCGTTCGTCTCCTCTGGGCCGCGATGGTGGCAGGTCTGCTCGCCTGTGGCGGTTGTCACGCGCGGCCATCTTCCACACACGCCGACGCGAGACCGACCGTCGACCCATCGTCGCCCGGCAGCACCGTCCTGCGCCTGCGAAGCGCCGCCTTCCTGGAAGGACATGCGATTCCCAGACGCTACACCGGTGACGGAGCCGACGTCTCGCCACCCCTGCACTGGACCGGCGTGCCTTCCTCAACGCGCTCGCTCGCGCTAGTGGTAGACGATCCCGATGCGCCCGGTGGCACCTGGGTGCACTGGGTGCTCTACAACATCCCCCCGACACAGAGTCGGCTCCCGGAGGGCATCCCACACGTCCCGACCCTGCCGGACGGAATCTGCCAGGGTCGAAACGACTTCGGACGAATCGGCTGGGGTGGACCCACGCCACCCAACGGCGTGCATCATTACCACTTTCACCTGTACGCCCTCGACCAGATTCTGTCGATCAAAGCGCAACCGACGCGCACGCAACTCAACCTCGCCATGGCCCACCACGTTCTGGCACGGGCGCTCCTGGTGGGGACGTACACGCGCCGATAGGTCGATGTGCGACGTGCCGATGCTGCGAGGGCTGATGGAGCGTATCCCGGCGCGTGCATGGCTTGCGCGGTGGTCGGTCGTGCGGCCCTCCTTTCGCCCTGCATCGCCTTTCGCCAACAAGGCTTCGCGAGACCGCGTGCACGAGCAGTACGACCGCCTTGTGGAGAGACTGCCGATCGACGTCGAGAGGAGATCCGTCACAACACGCTACGGCACGACGCACGTGCTGGTTGCGGGTCCACCCGAGGCTCCTCCCCTGTTGACGCTTCACGGTCTGAATTTTGGAGGGGCACTCAACCTTCGCCTGTTACTGCCTCTGACCCGGCAGTTCCGAGTCTATGCACCCGATACGCCGGGGCAGGCCGGGCGAAGCGTTCCGCGGCGTCTTGACTGGAAACAACACGAGTACGCCTGGTGGACGATTGACCTGCTCGACCAGTTGCAACTCGAGAAGGTACCGTTCGTGGCAACCTCCTTCGGTGGGGCCGTGCTGCTCGATGCAGCAACCGTAGCGCCCGATCGCATCGGACGCACCGTACTGATTGTGCCCGCCGGTCTCACCCCAGTTGCAACCTGGCGGGCACTCACACGGCTCGTCTGGCCCGGGTTCCTCTATCGCGTGACGCGGGATCGCGCGTTCCTGCGCCAGACTGTCAGCGCACTGACAGGACAGCGAGACGACGAGATGCTGGAGTACTTCGATCTCCTGGCCCACCACGTGCGCCCGGTTCTCAGCGCCCCTCCTTGCGTGAGAGCGCAGGACCTCGCCCGCTTCGAGTCGCCCGTCGCACTGCTCGCCGCTCGCGACGACGTGTTCTTCCCGACCGATCGCCTGCTCGAGGACGCGCGCAGGTCGCTTCCACGACTGTCCTTCGTGGCGGTCGTGTCCGGCCACCACATTCCGTCGTCACGGGAATGTCAGCGTTTGAATGAGCTGATTTATGACTTTCTGACCACACCCGAATACAGGTGACCACAGGGAGCACAAACAAAACGGGGCCGTCACGGATGACAGCCCCGCGGAGGCCAAAAGCGCGACCCTGGCGCTACTTGAGCGGCTCGATTCGAACCACCAGCATGTGGTCTCCCTGCTGGATCTTGTCGACGACGCTCATCCCGTGAGTGACCTGGCCGAAAACTGTGTACTGATGATCGAGTTCCGGCTGCGGTGCAAGACAGATGTAGAACTGCGATCCCGCGCTGTTGGGATCGGATGTTCGGGCCATTGCAACGGTGCCCCGCAGGTGGGGGTGATTGTTGAACTCGGCCGGCAGTGTATAGCCAGGTCCGCCGGACCCCGTCCCGGTCGGGTCCCCGCCCTGGACGACAAAGCCAGGCACCACACGGTGAAACGTAAGGCCGTTGTAGAACCCGTCGCGGGCAAGTTTCACAAAGCTTGCCACGGTGTGCGGAGCCGCCTTCGGAAAGAAGCGAAAAGCAAACGTACCGCGCTCGGTCTTGATGACCGCCTGCAACTTCGCATACTGGGCAATGTTTCCGACCGGCGGAGCCGCCGTGTAGGTCGGGCGAGGGGAAACACCGGACGAAGGATCCGATGCAGACTGGGGAGCAGGCTGCCCGGCCGGTGAGGATGGCGAGGACGGGTTCTGCGCAACCTGCGCAACAGGGGAAGAACTCGCTGAAGAGGCGAGTGTACCGATGGCTCCTGGCGGAGATTGTGAGCAACCGCAGGCAAACAGAGCGACGGTCGCCAGAATCAACAAAGAATGTCGAACGTTGAGCAAGATGAACACGACTCCGGTCCGAGAGGCGCGGGCGAAGGTGCCAGCGCCGGTCAATGATTGTCGTACGCAAGTCTGGTCGACGTGACCCCGCGAAGGGGCGCCCGGCTGTGTCCCCGGGGGCGACCAGACATCCGGACTTTCCCGCGCGCGAGCGGGTGGCAGATGCTTCGACGCTGCCTGCACGGAGCCTGCCGGCGGGCGTCCTCTGTCAGGAAGCAGACTTTTTTCTGGGGCACGGTCGCACCATAGCCTTCAGGAAGGAAAACAACGACCACTCGCGAACGGCTTCCGAGTATGGTTCCCGCTGCGGGTTGAAGCCGAGCGCGCGCGAACCCCGATTGAATGACGAAAAGGTGAAGTTGCCCTGCCCGCCTCAGAAGTTTCCCAATCGCGTCCAACAGACCGGGAGATGACCTTCACCGATCACCTGGGTGAGCTTCGGTCGCGCATTCTCTACGCCCTCGCAGGCTGGGTCCCGTGTTCCGTTGGAACCTGGTTTGTCACCCCTCGCCTCATCCGGTACATGCGGATGCCCATCGGGCACACGGAGCTCATCTTCACACGCCCCACTGAAGCCTTCATGGTGTACCTCAAGGTTGCGGTCATCGGGGGTCTGTTCCTTTCTCTGCCGTGGATACTCTATCAGGCTGCAGCGTTCGTGATGCCAGGCCTTGAACCGAGCGAGAGGCGTTGGATTCAATCCATCGTCCCGGCAAGCTTCGTGCTGTTCGTGGGCGGCGCAACCTTCGCCTACCTGTGCGTGCTCCCCGTCACGATGCACTTCTTCCTCACATTCCAGACAGCCGATCTCAAGGCCATGATCTCGCTCTCGGAGTACATCGGTTTCATCACGATGATGCTGGTCGTGTGCGGATTGATCTTTCAGACGCCGATTGTCATCGTCATCCTGGCTGTGCTGGGTTTCGTGAATGTGCAGTTGCTTCGAAAGGGCAGAAGATGGGCGATTCTGATGATCTTTGTCATCGCCGGTATCGTCACACCATCCCCGGACGCCTTCACGCAAGTTGTCGTGGCACTGCCAATGGTCGTGCTCTACGAAATCAGCATCCTGCTTGTGCGATGGCTGGTGAAGCCTTCGCCAAAGCCGTCCTAGCAGCCTGTGTGAGAATCGCTCAAGCGGACCCGCTCGCCGGGCGTGTAGCCCGCCGGCGCCTGCCGCAGACCTGCCTGGTAGGAGACAGTCTCGCGCTTCGTTCCCTGGCTGCTACGCAGCGACCAGGGACTTACCTGAGGTGTAGCATTTTAGCAGGTTATGCACGGCGCATTCGAAGCGCCACATA
>JAJXVI010000241.1 GCA_021782195.1 bacterium
GTGCGTGCCGGCGGAGATACATGGTCTTCAGAAGAGCTCGATCCGAACATATTTCTCGCCAGGGGCCTGATGGAACATTGCCCGACAGCCAAAGGCCCTTTCCAATCGGCGCGCGAGATGGCGAGAGAGAAACTCGGTCGTCGTCGTGATCTCCAACTGCGTGTCATCAATGTCGACTGACGTGATGCGGTGTAACGGGTCCTTCTGATGCAAACGCTCTTCCTCGTGGCGGCACATACGAATCGCTTCATTGCAACGCTCCAGCGTCCAGTCGAGTGTTCGCCTCAGCGTCACGGTACCTTCAATCAGCAGCTCCTGGAGGAGGACACAGCCGGTGCAAAGCACGTGCAGTGTCGAAGGAGTGGCTTCCAGACGAGACCGAAGATTGCTGTCAATGCTCCAGCGCTGATCGTGATAAACGGCCTCACAGCGTATGCACAGGGCGTCACCTTGCAGGTGCGTTCGCGCTGAATCCGCCTGCTTTCCCCATTTCCGCTGCTTGAGATGGGTTTGTGTCATGAGCATTCATCCTCCTGAAAGGAAATCCCCACACCTTCATCATCCCTCCGTCGTCGCGTACTGACACCTCATCCGTGTCATTGTCGCACCGATCGGTCCACGGAGATGACAACCGCCTGTACGCACAACGACTCTTCCCGGCAGGGCTACAGCGGAAATCAGGAGGAACACGACGAGCCGTTGCTGGAAGCCCACAGCTTTCAATTATCCGGGTGAGGGCGTACGGGGCAACGGGGCAACGCGAATGCGAACGTGGTGAAGGTCGATTCCCCCCACGACCAGGTGAAGCGCATAGTCGCCAAACTTCGGAAACTCGATGTTGTGAAAATTCACAGCAAGTTTCTGTGTTGACTCCAGGCCACTGAACGGACGCTCAAAATGAACCTGGCCCGGCAGGTTCAAGACCGTGACACCATCAGCGTCAATCAGTCGGATGGCCACATCCTTGAGGCCAACCTCCGCGAGCGTGGCACGCATCTGAGCCACAAACGTAAACTGCGGGTGACGCATCGGGACGACAGAAGTGAAGATCGTATCAAAACCGATCCCCAGGGCATTGATCTTGGGACCGTTCGCGTCAGCGTAGTCGCAGATAAAGGCAAAGTCAACGTCCATGAAAGCCTCCCAGGTAAAGTGGTCCCGACGCCCATCGGTGTGCCGGCAGTGACCTGCGCTCTGATGAGATCCCCTCAAGACGACGGACCGGAGTCCGTTCAAACGCATAAGACCGCAGTGGCGCGCGATTTCCCTACGAAACGTCGTGATCCCTGCGCGAGGTTCCCCTGGTCGGTTGCTTCACAAGACCGGCAACAGCCGTGACAACCTCATGCTCCACGAGATGGGCCGCGACCTCCAGGACTCCGGACGGGTTGAGAAGCGATAGCTGCGGCTGGGGAGAATCCGAGCACAGACTGGCAAACCCAACGTCGAGAATCGGATACTCGCGGTAGGATTGGAAGTCAAAATGCCACCACTCTTCACGCAACACATTGAAGCCGTGTGGCCGCATTGCTGCGACCAGGAGTTCACGATTGCAGCGAGCAGCCGGCGTGATATCGACTGCATCGGCGTGCGCGGTCGCGCGAAAGTCGTCAAAATCGGTCGGCATCTCCACCGGCTCTCCGCTTGACAGGTTGTACATTGTGAGGTCCACCGCACACCCTCGATTGTGCTGTGAGCCTTGCGCCGGATTCGCCAGATAGCCACCTTCACGCCATTCCGAACGCGCGTGCTCCCACATGAACCGCGTCACGCTCCAGGGACGATAGGCGTCATACACCAGAAGACCGTATCCCTGCGACCGCAGCGCCTGATTCACCCTCACAAGCGCCTCGGCGGCCGGACGCTGCAGAAACGCTCGCGCTTCGTCATACATCCGAACCTTCAAGAAATTGTCTGACGTCGCGTATCGAACATCAAGGCGGATGGTAGGGTCGAGTTCGACCAGTTCCACGAGATCCGTCTTCCGAAAAGGACCGTGCTCTACAGGCACGTCGCCGCGCTCATCACGGACGAACAGGGCGCTCAATGCCACAGACATGAACCTGCCCAGGGCCTCTCGCCGGTTCATATGCGTCCTCCCTTGAAATCAAACGGTTTCATCTGTCGTGGCACTGCAGCCGGAAGTCTTTTCCACATCCAGTTGAAGGTAGTCGTAGCAAGCAAAAACCTCGACGTCCGACAACAACCTCTGCGCGGTGTGCACGATCGCATCAATCTGTGCGTCGCTTGCCGGCGGGTCGTGATGAGTCAGGCCCAGGCGCTTGACGCCGACCTCGCGTGCAACCTGCGCGACATAATCGGGCGTCGCATGACCGTAGCCTGCAGTGAATCGATCATACTTCTCACGCGTGTACTGGCAGTCCATGACAAGCAGGTCGGCGCCCTGGAGGTGTTCGCGAAAGCGAGCCGGCACGCTGTCTTCATTCTCGTGGTCGGTCACAAACACAAACACCCGCCCGGTCGGTCGCTCCTCAAAGCGGTACGAAATCGTCTGTTCTGGATGATTGCTCCGATACATGCGGATCACGAGACACTCATCAATGGGCCACGCACCGTTCTCGAAAGCGACCTGCCCGTTTTGCTGCGTGCTTCGATCGAGTGCCTCCACACTCAGCAACTGCATCCCCCCTCTCGGGTGAATGAGAAACGCAGTCTTGTTCGCAAACTCGATGTTGTAACACAGAAGGTGACTGGCAATCTCCTGGAAGTGGACAGGAAAGAAGGGAGGTTGCATCAGCAGTTCATAGACTTCCCGCGGACCCACCCCGTGATCATACGGACCGAGCAGGGTGACGGGAATCGTCTTGATGTAGGGAAAGTGTGTAAGTAAGAGCCCTTGCGTATGGTCGTGGTGGAAATGGGTCATCAGGATGACAACGGACTCAGCATTGGCCGCGGCAAAATCCCAGGAAAGTGGAACGATCCCTGTCCCCGCATCGACGATCAGCCACTTCCCCTCTGGCAAACAGGCAGAATGAACGCGCACACACGTCGTGTTCCCCCCGTAGTGCTGCGCAGTCCGGGTGGAAACAGCCACACTACCTCGAGTTCCGTAGAACTTCACAAACACGCCAGTGGCCCTCCTTCAAGTGAAGCACCGCAAGCCTGTGTGGCACCCGCTCTCTCCGCGACCCTCGTCGCCTCGGCGTTCCTGACCTGGCGTCGATGGAAGAATGCCGTGGGAAGGGTATCACATGCTCCCCACGACCTCGTTCCTGTCACGACACTGCGCCAAAAGATGCCACATGCAGATTGTACCTCCCGCCGTATGACTTGCCAGACTCCGGCAGAAGCATCGAGAACACGTCCGGAATGTTCCCTTCATTCGCCCTTACTCCCTGCCAGGGCAACGAACCGGCAACTGAGGAAAACGCAAGCAGGCCCGCGCGAAACTCTCGCCGGATCTGACGACGAGTTCACACGGGCCCGTTGGATTGAGTGACCTGTCAACGCGGGCAGGAAGACAGGCAGCACCTGTCACCCGCATCGTGCGCTATGAGCGCAACATATCGTTCACCCCATCATTGAATTCCTTCACGTAGTGAACGGTCTTGTCCGCCCCGGAGATGAACCCGTTCTTGTAGCCTTCAGCGCTTCCGGAAACGAGACCGACCAGCGCACCACCCACGAGCGCCAGAGGGGCGGCGAGTGTCGCAGCGGGTAGAACCAGCAATGACTCCGTGGTCTTGAGGACCGGGCCCTGCTCGCTGTTCTTGATCTCGCTGAATGCCTTGCCAATTCCTTGCGGCGTGCGGGCGAGGGTAAGTGCGCCCATTCCGGCACCGTCGACAACTGCGCCAACAAGCCCGGCCGCCAGACCTTTGACTGCTCCCGCAGGATGAATGTCGAACGGCTTCTGACCGGCAGGCAACGGCTCGGTCTCCCAGCTCTTCATCGACTGGACAAGTGTACCGGAAATCTCCTGGTCAAATCTCTTGACGTCTTTTGTGCCTGTCTGACAGGCTGCCGAAAAGCCCTTCTCTACCCCCACGTCGGCACCGTGAAACAAGCCAAAACCGGCTGAACCGATTGCGGTCAGGACTGGCGCAGCCAGAGCTCCGACGGGGAGGGTCAGAGCGATGGCCGTCTTCAGGACGGGCCCGATCTGGGGGGTGTTGATGAGGGTCTTGTAGGCCTGAAACGTTGCCTGAGGCAGACGAACCAGCGATGAGGCAGTATTTCCGACGGTCTCGATACCTGCGGTAGCAATGGCCCCGGCGAGGCCGGAGACTGCCTGACGAATCGTGATGTCACGAGGATGAAACTGGGCTGCAGGTTCTGGAGCAGGCTCGGGTGCGTTCTCCGCCGCTGCCGGGGTCGATGCCGCTGCAGGGGCACTCGGAGAAGTCGACGATGTGGCGAGATGAGGACGAATGCCACCAACCATTCCAACCATGACGGGAACCCTCCAGTTCATTCTTCTTTCACCTGATTGTACACACAAGATCTTGACGTATTGTGACCGGCTTGTGTCCGGTGTGTAAACTGCTGGCAAAGCAGCTCGACCGCGACTGGCAGGTCTGACGCTCCCGTCGTTCGGGGGAGGCTGCAGACGGCTGGCACTGCGTCTCGGTCTATCGGAGAAATGCCCCCTCCCGGGGCTTCACGCCACAAGCCAGGAACCCATCCGCTCAAACTCGAACCTCGTTCCCGTGAAGCAACGTGGAAGAACCACAGTGCGTCGCGTTCCAACAAGGGAACCGCAGACCGTGCACCCGCCTGAAACCGACGAACTTTCCCTCGCCCGACAGCACATTGAGAAGATGGCCACGGCACTTGCCGTCGCCCAGGAGAAAAATCGACGTCTCACGGAACGCCTGAGCCTTCTCGAAGTGCGCGTTCGATCGCCTCGCGACGACGGTACATACGAGGTGCGTCATCCATACTTCGACTCACGATTTCTCCATCTTGTGGAGTCAAACATCATCGGCATTCTCCTGACCGACCTGGAAGGCGGGGTCGTATTCGCGAACGATTCCTTCCTCAAGATGGTGGGATACACTCGGGAGGAAGTGGACCGCGGAGAACTTGACTGGAAGGTGTTAAGCCCACCTGAGATGCGGGATCTCAACCTGCGCGTGCGCACTTCGCTGCTCTCACACGGCGCCGTA
>JAJXVI010000242.1 GCA_021782195.1 bacterium
TTCTGGGCCGTCGCTTCTTGGTGTGCTTGCGGCGATGCTCTGCGTGACTCCGGCGGTTCGAGCAAAAACCACCGTGCGCCCCTACAACAAGGTCATTACCAGCGCGGCACATACCGAGCGGGGGGTCCTGATCGTTCACCGCCTGGATGAGCACGTCTATTATGAGCTTCCACCCGCTTCACTCGGGCGTGACTTCCTGTGGATCGTGACCACCGCGCGCACCCAGACCGGTTTCGGGTACGGCGGCACCGAGGTCGTCTCACGGGTCTGTCGCTGGACCGTGCTTGGAGACCACGTGCTGTTGCGTGCGGTCAGCTTTCAGTTGCGCCCCGGGAAGGGGAGTGCGGCGCGTCGCATGGTTCGGAACTCCGACCTCGAGCCCGTGATCATGAGTTTCGACATCCTTGCCTATGGGCCTCACAGGGCGCCCGTCATCGACGCGACCCCCCTGTTTACCACCGAAGTCGCCGCATTTGCGATTCCGTGGCGGGGAAAGAACAGCCACGTCGACCCTCACCGCTCTTTCATCGAGTCGACCGAGGCATTCCCGAGAAACGTCGAGACCGAGGCTCTGGTTACGTACACGGCTCCGACGCCCGGGACCTGGTGGGCGCAGGGGGGAGTGACGGTGGATGACTCCCTGAAGACCCTCTCTGCAGTCGTTCACCTCAGCATGGTGGAACTGCCGCGCACCCCGATGCGGGGACGGTTTGAGGACCCTCGCGTGGGCTATTTCCACAGCAGTTTCTACGAGTTTGGAAGCGCGCATCCTCGGGCAGTGCGACGTGCGTTCATCTCTCGCTGGAGGTTGGTGAAGAAGGACCCGCAGGCCGCGGTTTCTGATCCCGTCAAGCCCATCGTGTACTACATCGGCCGAGAAGTACCGAAGAAGTGGAGACCGTGGATCAAGAAGGGCGTCGAGGCCTGGCAACCCGCATTCGAGGCCGCCGGGTTCAGTCACGCCATCATTGCAAAGGACCCTCCCACGCGTGCCGAGGACCCGTCGTGGAACGAGGACGATGCACGTTACTCGGTGATTCGGTGGTTGCCTTCAACCGTGGAGAACGCCTACGGACCCTCGGTGGTCGACCCTCGCAGTGGCGAGATCCTGAATGCGAACATCAAGATCTTCCAGAATATTCTGCAGCTTTTGCGTGACTGGTATTTCGTGCAGGCTTCGCCGTCTGACCCCCGCGCGCATCGTCTTCCACTGCCCGATGCGTTGATGGGGCGTCTCCTGGAGTATGTGGTCACGCACGAGGTCGGGCACACCCTGGGCCTCGCGCACAACATGCGGGCGAGCGCGGCGTATACGGTCGCCCAGTTGAGGGATCCGCGTTTTACGGCGGCGCACGGGACCGAAGCTTCCATCATGGCGTACGGTCGCTTCAACTACGTCGCGCAGCCCGGTGACGGTGCCCGACTGATACCGCGCATCGGTCCATACGACGTCTTTGCGATTCAGTGGGGGTACACGCAGTTTCCCCTGGCTCGTACGCAGGGCGAGGAGAAGACCTGCCTGGACGCCATGCTGGAGCGTCAGGTGAAGAATCCGTGGCTACGGTTTGGTGCGGCGGACCCCCTCG
This sequence comes from bacterium, assembly GCA_021782195.1. GTDB lineage: Bacteria > Vulcanimicrobiota > Xenobia > RGZZ01 > RGZZ01 > JAJXVI01. The sequence continues at coordinate 1,587 of JAJXVI010000242.1, forward strand.
AAGATCCGACGCGACAGACGGAGAACCTTGGCACCGATGCGATCGAGGCGACCCGCCTGGGGTTGCGCAATCTTGATCGCGTGATGGGGTACCTCGTCAGCGCGACCTGCGAGGACGGGAAAGGGTATCGCCGACTCGGGCACCTGTATGCGGCGCTTCTGTCGCAGTGGCGCGTCGAACTCTCGCACGTGGTGGCGGTGGTGGGCGGCGTCGTGAAGAACGGCTTCAACTACGGTGACGCCTCGGAGGAGTACCGTCCCGTGAGTGCGGCCCGGCAGCGCGCCGCGGTGCGCTTCCTGTGTCAACACGCTTTTCAGGTGGACCTGACGCTCGTGGACCCGGACGTGCTCAATCGCCTCGAGGCCAGCGGCGTGACCGAGCAGATGTCCGGGGCGCAAGGATGGCTGCTGCGCCTGCTTTTGAGCTCGGATCGTGCCCGCAGGATGATTGACCAGGAGGTTCTCCATCCGCACAGCGGCTATTCGCTGGCCGCCCTGTTCACCGACCTGCGGCGCGGAATCTGGTGTGAACTCGCGATGCCACACCCGCAGGTGACCATCTGGCGACGCAACCTGCAGCGCACGTACGTGGAGGATCTGTGTGGATGCCTGACTTCGACGGGTGGTGAGGACCGCAGCGCGCTTGCGCGAGGCAATCTGCGAGAGCTTCGTCGTGAGATCGAGTCGGCGTTGAAACGTGGCACGGCGAACCGCATGACGGCCATGCATTTCCGTGCCTGTGCGGAGGAGATTCGAGAAGCCCTGCACCCGCACTGAAACGACGGGCGGGGGCGGGCGTGAACCACGCTTTCCCCGGGGGGACCTGGCGCGCGCTCCCCGCGGGTGGGAGGCACGAACCGCGCTCTCCCGCGGGTGGAACGGAAATATAACAGCTCTCATTCGAGCGGCCTATCGCTCGAAAAAGAGCTGTTGTCGCATGAGTGCTTGTCTGCGACTGCCGCCCCCCCCGAAAGATGGCCCGACAGTGCTTGTTGCCACCCCCCCCACTTTTGCGTGGCCGCACCAGGACAAAGCACTGGACGGCTCGCAGGATACCACACCCAGTATAGCACAAAGGCGGAGTTCGTATATCCGACGAAAGTCGGAGAGTCCCGAGGAATGCCTCGTCTCGGTGCATTCGGACTCGGAGGGCGCGCGTTGTACGAACCCGCCGCCGCGCGAGCCCGACGCCTGACGTTGGCTGTCAGGAGGGTCCTGGTTCGGGAAGGGGCGCCGCGGCCCGCGGGTTCGTGAACCTTCCAAGGTGCACGACCGCGTCCACCGGGCGCCGTCCTCTTGCGAGCGACGGTGAGCGCCGATCGGGCAGGGGATAGCCGATGGCGACTGCGCCGAGAGGATGGTACGCGTCGGGTACCCCGAATGTATCTCGAAATCGTGGGACGTTGAAAACACCGAAGAAGAGTGCTCCGAGATCGTTGTCCACCGCCGTCAGCAGCATGAGCATCGTGGAAAACGCGGTATCGACGAGCCAGAACGGGGTGGGCCAGCGTGCTTCGTCACGATCCGTCCACCGCTTGTCGGGTTCGGCGTAGCGATCGATGTAGTCGTTCTTGCACGCCAGGGGCACGACGATGAGTGGCGCCGAGAGAAGACCGGGATAGGCGAAACCGTCCCTCTTCTCGAGCGGGAGCATGGCGTCCCAGAAACGGTCACGATCCTCGGTCTGTTGAAGTACGAGAAAAGCCCATCCCTGCGTGTTGCCCGCCGAAGGTGCGCGGCGAGCATTGTCGATGATGCGCTCGACCAGTTCGGGGGGGATCGGGCGGTCGGGTGCAAAATTCCGCACCATGCGGCGGTGACGTACGACGTCCTGGAACTCCACAGCCATGTCTCCTGTCACAGACGGTTGGATACGCCGTCGCGATGTGGTTCTGATGGCGCCGCCGCACCGCGGACGTGCGCACCGGCCGAACTGTCTGGTGTGGCCGTGCCGGTCTGGGCCTGGTTCATTCACGGCGACCGAGTGGGGGACGCGGCGCCGGCCGGTGACTCTCCCGTATCGGTCGGGGAGGGTACGATCGCCCTGGCAGGGTCGCCGGGGGGCGGAACAGGTGTGCCGGCGGCAGGGTCGACGGGGGGGGCGTCCCAGGCTGCAAGACGTCTTGCGCCGAGGAAACGCTGCGCATAGTACGATTCGGACAGGTTCGAGCACATGACGCCGTGGCTCGAAGCGTGAACAAACTCTCCATTTCCCACGTAAATGCCCACGTGCGAGGGTCCCGGAAGATAGGTTGTGAAGAAAACCAGATCTGCGGGTTGCATCTTTTGCGGGGGGACTGGGCGGGTTGCCGCGAACTGAGCGTCAGCGGTGCGAGGAAGCGTGTATCCGGCCAGGTGGAACACCTCTTCGACGAAACCGGAGCAGTCGGCTCCATTGGGTGTTTCCCCACCCCATCGGTAGGGCGTTCCAATGAACTGTCTCGCGATCTCGATGAGGCGTTGAGGGGTTGCAGGCGTCACGCTTCCGATGATGAGGCTTCGCGAAGGCGCCCAGCCGCTTCGCCCGTCGCTCAGACGTACCCGTACCCACGTGGGGAGGATCGCATCCTCCGGGCCGGAGTCTACCTGTTGGGGCGGCGGTTGCGATGCGGACGCCGTCGGGACGAGTTGCGGCGGATGCGGGGAAGGTGCCTCGGTCGGAGACGCGATGCGGGTTGCGGACGCGCCAAACCCAAGCCCGGCAGTCGTGGGGGGTGTGATGCGAGGGATCACAAGTCGCTCGCCGATCAGCAGTCGATCATCCTCGATCCCTGACGCAACCTGGATCTCGGTGACGGTCGTGTCAAAGCGCTGGGCCAGTTCGCTGAGCGTATCCCCATGCGCCACGCGGTAGCGTATCCAGCGGGGGGAGCGCGGAAGGAGCACCACCTGACCGGCGGTCAGGCCCGACGTATCGAGGTCCGGGTTCATCTCGCGCAGCGCTTGCGGAGAACATCCGCTCAATGTGCAGAGCTGGGTAAAACTCTCGCCGCTGCGTACCCGATGGGGAACACAGGGCGGTGCGTCGGCGGCGACGGCACCGACGACGGCCAGAAGACCAAGCAGCAAAGTCACGACAAGAAACCGCACGAGACTCATTCTAGTCGGTCATTGATGAGAATTCAAGCGTTGTCTTTTGCGTCGCAGCTTGCGGGTTGGATCCGGACCTGCACGCAGAGGCTCGCGTGCGGCCTTCCTGAAGGCCGGTCTACAGCAGGTTGAAGGCGGCGAACGCCCCGTTGAAGCCGGCGTAGAAGGCGCTCATCCCTCCGGACATCTGGGCCCCCATGAACGGATTGAGTTGCGAGGAAGCACCCTGCACAGAGGAGTTTGAACCCATACCGTATTGTGCGAGGAGGTCCATGCACTCCTGGTCGAGTGAACTGCAACCGAGGAGCGTTGAGTCTCCGTATCCTCCGCCGGTTGCCTGCGAACTGTATGACAGGCCCGGCGCGGTGCCCGTGAGCCCCCCGACCATCTGGTTTACATCGCTGCCAAACGAGGAGAAG
>JAJXVI010000243.1 GCA_021782195.1 bacterium
CCTTGTCGCGCGCGGAATTCTCCTGGGCGAGTTGCACGCCCTGTGTGGCCACGCGCTCCGCCTCCATGGCCGGGTTGAGGTTCTGCTGGGCGATGCGCACCCCGTCACGTGCCTGAAGTACCGACGCGCGGGCGTCGGAGAGTGCTGAAACTGCGCGCTGGTAGCGTTCGCGCGCGTCGTCGACGTCGGAGACCGCAAACACACCGGCCCGTTGGAGGGCCTGCTTGCGGACGAAGTCCTTGCGCGCGTTGAACAGTTCCGACTCCGCCTGGTTGCGCGCGTCGATGGCCTGGGCCAGTGCCGTGCGCGACGCGCTCAACGTTGCGCGTGCCTGACCGAGGCTGCTCTCGGTCGTCGTGAGTGAAGTCTGCGACGCGACAACGGCGGCTTCGTCCTGTTCGATCTTTTGAAGCAGTTGGAGCGTGGTCTGCCCGTAGATGCTGTTCACGATTGCGACCGGGGTGCCCTGATCGACGTGTTCGCCGACCTTGACGAGGGGCTGCTCGATGATCCCGTTCAACGGGGAGGTGATGTCGGCCTTGCCGTTCTCGGTCATCACGACCTGGCCGGTCATTCGAACGACGTGCTGCAGGGGAGAGAACCCGACGACCGTGGTCTTGATGCCTGCCAGTCGCATGCCCATCAGTTCCGAGGCATTGCGCGACATCGGCGCGGTTGGCGCCGCGGGAGACTGGGCACGACCGTAGCGCATCACGACCAGGGTGACAAGCGCGACAACGACGATTCCAATGATGAAAAGACTGGACTTCTTCATTTCTTTACTTTCTCCAACGACTTTCCGACGGCAGCCTCGAGTGCGTCGAGCGCTTGATGGCCGCTGAGAAGCAGGGTCAGGTACTGGGTGCGTGCCTGACGCAGCGTCTGTTGTGCGTTGAGCAGTTGCAGGTAGGGAAGCCCCCCACGGCTGTAGCCGAAGCGCGTCATCTTCATGAGTTCCTCGGACGGGAGCAGTACCTGGCTGCGGAACTCCGTCGCGGTCTCGAGCGCGGCGGCATAGTTGTCGTAAGCCGTCTTGAGCGATGACTCCACGGAGAGAAAGGCGCCATGCAGTGCCGACTTCTTCTCGCGCACCGTCGCTTTGGCCTGACGCACGCTGTCTCGGATCTGACCCCAGTCAAACGGAATCTGGAGTGCGGCGCCGTAGGTGTAGAGATTGGACTGTGTGATGTCGTGGGTGTAGTAAAGGGAAGTACTCGGATTGCCCTGCGACTGTTGCTGGTGCACCGCAAGGATGCTCTGCTCGACGGTTTCCTGCGCGGCAATGATCGAGGGGTGCGTGCGACGGGCGATCGCTTCCAGGACGCTGTAGACCAGTTTCACGTCCGGGAGATCGAGCGCGCCTCGGGCCTCGGTGGGTGTGTCCACGGAGAGGCCCAGCAACGGTGCAAACGTGCTGCGTGCGGCCTTGAGCCCCACCACTGCCTGAATTACGGCCGTGCGTTCGGCGCTGCGCTGGATTCCGGCGTTGACGAGGTCCATTCGAGGACCTGCTCCGGCTGTGAAGCGCTTGTTTGCGATGTTGTAGAGGGCGTTGGCCAGTGCAAGGTTTTCCTTTGCCACGGCCAGGTTCTGTTGTGCTTCCAGCAGACCGTAGAAAGCGTCCTTGGTGGCCTGGATCAGGGTCAGCCGAGCCTGTTTTGTACCGGCTTGCGCGATCTGGTAGGCTTTTTTCGCCACCCGGCCATTCCACGCCGTGTTGCCGATAGGATTGAAGTTCTGCTGCACGGTGACGCTCATGTCGCTGCTGCCACCGTTTGTCGTTGCGCTGCTGTTATTGCCGTTGACGTAGTTCAGCGTGACGGTCAGGTTCTGTATCTTGCCCGCCAGTTTCCACGCCCAGAATGCCTCTCGCTCCATCGCCTGTGCGACCTTGAAGCCAGGATTCTGGCGCAGGGCGACTTTCAGGGCCTGCTTCAATGTGAAGGTGCGGTCGGGAGGCGCCGGGGGCGGGTTCGCGGTCAGGAGTGGCTCGGAAGCGCCCGCCGTGGCGCGTGCTGCGGGTTGTACGGGTTTTGCGGGGGTGGAGCCGGACTGCGGGACGGGGGACGGGGCTGCCGCCGGTTGTGCGGAGCGGACCGTATCCGAGCCGGAAGGGGACGTTGATGGTGTCGGACCGTGGCCGGTCAACGGGGCGGCAGTGGCCGCCGAGGACGGTGACGACGCGGTAGCGTTCGCCGGTGTGGAAGAGTGGGCCGGCGGCGCGTGTCTTGACGGGGTCGAGGGAGGCTGTGCCTGTGCCGGCGAGAGCGGCAGGAACAGCAGGAAAACAACAAATAGAAACCACGGGGCACGTAGCATGTGTACTCCAAAACACTGATTGGCCGTAAGCGGCCGGATGTCACGACGAGACGCGCGCGGACACTGTCTGCGCGTCAATGCGAGAATCCGCCGTGACGACCCTGACTGCGAATATGCTCAGGCTGGATCAGGCGTCAGGAGGGCCACGTGGCGAGGCCAGAATGGCTCGCGTCAGGCAATGAATCCGACTTTTCGGAAGGGGACGAACAAAGCGTGGCTCGCACTGACATGGAATCGGACTGGGGGAAATCGACGCGGGGCGGGTGCCCTGCGAGGCCCAGCAGATCATGCAGGGTCCGCTTGCCGTGGCGGAAGACTTCGTTGCGAGATGCGGGTGCGGGGGGTGGAGCAGGAGTGCGATTCGATGCATGTGCGCAGCCTGCACACACTGGCCGATGACCAGGAGTGCGATGACTACGACGCTCAGCTTCCGGTGGACGACTCGCAGCAAACCCCGCGCGCTCTCGCCTTCAGTGTGAAATTTCCCCCAAGGTAGCACGGGAGGGCGGGGAAGTCAAGAATGCTTTGGACCTTTTCAGACCGTGCGCGCGTGACGGCGCGACGAATTTCACGCGTCCGGCAGGCCGTCGATTGTACGTTCCCGAACCTCGTGTGCCGTGCAGATGCCCGGTGAATGGAACGCTCTCTGGCGCAGAAAGGGACGCACGGCGCTGACGGTCGGCGGCATGGGGTGCGGTGTTCTCGCCCTCGTTCTGATGGCGTCCCTTTCTGAGCATTTCAACCTGCTTTCAAGCCACTTTCGACGCACCTATGGGGGGCGCGTGTACGTGTGCGAGAAGCTTTCCTTCTGGGCCGGGGGCGGAATTCTGGATGAGGATCGTGCCGATGAGGTCGCGCGTCAACCTGGGGTTGAACACGTCATCCCCCTTCTGGTCGCTCCTCTTGACTCGCGAGGCGTGGTCGTGGTGGGGTTGCCGTTTGTCCTGCTCGGCGTGCCCGCGCGGCGTGCGAAGAGGTTGTGGCGCGACCCGGTGCTGGCTCAGGGGCGTAACCTGGTCGCATCTGACGAAGGCTCTCGCCACGCGGTCATCGGAAGCGACATTGCGTACGCATTGCGGGTGGGGGCTGGCGGGCGCATTCGCGCAGCGGGCGGATGGTGGACGGTCGTGGGCGTTGTAGCGCGCACCGATTCCATGGAAGACCGTCAGATGCTGGTTTCGCTGCGCTCCGCGCAGCGCGCGCTAGAGCGTGAGGGGTTGCTCACGTGCCTTGTGGTCACGCCACGTCCCCCGCTCCGGGCCGACGCCCTTGCGGACAGCCTCAAGCACACGGTGAAGCGGCTCGAAGTGATCGCTCCATCGCGTTTGCGGGCGGATATTGACAGCAGTCTGGCGCTCTGGCAGGCGCTGATCCTGGCATGCGGACTCCTGGGAGCCGTGACCGGAGCGTTGTGTATCATCATCACCATGGCTGTTGCGGTCACCGAGCGTTCTACGGAGATCGGGTTGAAGAAGGCCATCGGCGCGTCCGCGGCACAGATCGCCTTTGACTTTCTGGGCGAGGCGTTGCTGCTTGGCCTGCTGGGGTGGGGACTGGGCTTTGCCGGCGCAATGGTCACGGTGAAGTTCTGGAATATCGAGTTTCGTCGCGAGGGTTTGAGCCTCTTTACCGTAACCTCGCGCGTTGTCTGGGGGAGCGCCACCTCCGCCGTGGTTCTGGCGGTGGCTGCCGGCACGGTTCCAGCCCTGTACGCCGCGCGCCTGGACCCGATTGTCGCAATGAGGAGACGGTTCTAGATGGAATGGAAACCGATTGCCGTGATTGGAAGCGGGGTGCTGGGAACCTCGCTCGGGATGCTCCTTCGTCGCCACGGCGCTCCGATCGAGATTGTAGCGGGTCGCGCTCCGGACCGCGTGGCGCTGGCTGCATCGCGGATTGGCTGCCGAGCCGCCGCGACTGTCGAGGAAGCCGTCAGGGAGGCGCCCTGGGTGATCATGGCAATTCCTGATGATGTGGTGGCACCGGTTGCGGAGCGAATCTCGGCGGAGTGGTTGCGCACCCGGGCTCGCGACTCGGTTGTGGTGCACACCAGCGGCGCACTGGGCACGCCGGTGCTGATGCCGATTCTCGCGACAGGAGGCAGCGCGGGGGTGTGTCATCCGCTTCAGTCGATGATGAATCTCGATGCTGCTCTGGAGTGGCTTCCACTGACCTGTTTCGGAATTTCGGGGGAAGGAAAGGGGCTCGAGTTCGCGCGCGTTGTCGCCGAGCACGTCAGTGGATCGTGGGTCCGGGTGGGTGACGACCTGCGCCCCCTCTACCATGCTGGCGCCTGCATGGCTTCCAATTACCTTACGGTGCTGCTCGAGTCGGCCGTGGGCCTGCTCATGGACGGTGCCGGTCTGAGCTGGGACGACGCCCTTCGGGTTCTGGGCCCCCTCGTGGAGGGCACGCTGGAAAACATCCGGCGGTGGGGAACGAGAGCCGCGTTGACCGGTCCCGTGGTGCGCGGCGATGTCGGTACGGTTCGTCGTCACATTGAACAGATGACCGCGCGGCAGGTGCCGGCGCGTACCCTGCGAATGTATCGCACCCTCGGCGAGGCTGCCACGGCCCTGGAGCTGGACTGGCAGTTCGCCCCCGAGTTGACCGGTAAGCTCATCGAGCCGTCCCTGGACCTCCCGTCCGGTGGCCTCGCTGCGATACGTGACATTGAGATCCGTGACGTTCAGCTCTTCGATGCGTGGCACCTGCGCGCCGATTTCGACGGTCTGAGTATCGCCGGTGTTCTGCCGATCGCCGGT
>JAJXVI010000244.1 GCA_021782195.1 bacterium
TGTAGGCTTCCTGGTTGGGAATTGCGGCATTGCCCTTGAAGAACATGTGCTCATACAGATGCGAGAGACCGTTATACTTCAACGGTTCGTTCATCGACCCGTTGTGCACGGCAATTTCGACGGTGGCCAGCGGCACCGACGTGTTCTCGACGACAGCTACCTGCAAACCGTTCGGCAGTACGTGAGTGCGCAAGATTGACGACTGTTCCACTTCAAGCATTGCGTTCCAGGAGAATGCGCGTCATCATGCGCAGGAAGCGCACGAAGTCGCGCGCGGGACGTATGTGGCTCGGCCGGAAATCCGCCCCGTAAATCGCGGGAATCGGTACCCACGCAATGCGGAATCCGACGCGGGCAGCGCGGATGAGAAACTCCGACTCGGCTTCAAAGTGGCGCGCGCGCACCCGCACGGATCGCGCCACGCGCACGCCGATGCAGCGAAACCCCGACTGCGTGTCCTCCATCGGCTGGCCCGCAACCGCCGAAAGGAGCCACGACATCATCGCGTTGGTCACGCGACGAAGCACGGGCATCCGACGCGCCCATTCACGCTTTCGGGAACCGACCGACATGTCGGCCGCGCCGGCCGCGATCGGCGTACAGAGGTCCGGAATGCGGGTCGGATCGTGCTGGCCATCGGCATCGAGCGTGACCATCGCGTCGAACCCTCCGTGGAGCGCGTAGGCAAATCCGACCTCAAGCGCTGCCCCCTTGCCGCTGTTCACCTTCTGCTTGAGCACGAACGCCCCCGCACGCGCAGCACGCTCCACGGTATCGTCGTGCGAACCGTCGTCAACCACCACGACCTGATCGACAAAAGGAAGCGTTGCTTCCACCACGCGTGCGATGGAAGCGGCTTCGTTGTAAGCCGGGATGATCGCGACCAGACGCAATCTATCGACCATTCTGGCGCAGTCGTACGTAGTTGCGCCCGACGCGCAGCATCATTCCATCGCGCACGGCAATCACCTGACGCGGGTCGTCGTATCGAACGTCGTCGATCTCGACCGCGCCCTGCTCCACCAGTCGTCTGGCGTCGCGGCTGGAAGCTGCAAGCCCCAGCAACTTCACCAGTTGCTGCACGCCAATCTCGGCCTCGACGACCACTTCGCGCACCTGGCTTGGCGCCTCACCGCGCGCGACCACGCGTTCCCACTCCGCGCGGGCCGGGGCCGCGTGTTCCACCCCGTGGTAGATGGTGATGATCTCCTCCGCCAGACGTTTCTTGAGTTCCATCGGGTGCGCGCGGCCCGCCGCCAGTTCCCCAAACAACGCGTCGACCTCGGGAAGTGGCACGTGTGTGCACAGCACGTAGTACTCACGCATGCAGGCGTCCGGCAACTGCATCAGCTTGGTGAACATCACCTCGGGCGACTCGGTGATGCCGACGTAGTTGCCCTTCGACTTGGACATCTTCTCCTTGCCGTCGAGACCGACCAGGATGGGCATCAGGAAAACGACCTGCGGTTCCTGTCCATACTCGCGTTGCAGTTCGCGCCCGACGAGGTTGTTGAACTTCTGGTCGGTGCCCCCGAGCTCGACGTCGGCGCGCAGCGCCACCGAATCGTAGCCCTGCATCAGGGGATAGAGCGTCTCGTGCATGTGTATCGGACGCCCGTCGCGATAGCGGTTCGCAAAGTCGTCACGCTCCAGGATACGCGCCACGGTGTACTTCGAAGTCAGACCCAGCACGTCCGCGAACGACATCTCCCCGAGCCACTTCGAGTTGAACGCAACCTCGGTGCGTGCGGGGTCGAGAATCGCCGAAAACTGCGCGCGATACGTGGCCGCATTGGCCTCGATCTCCTCCTGGGTAAGCACGGGCCGCGTCTCGTTACGACCGCTGGGATCGCCAACGCGCGCCGTAAAGTCACCGATCAGCATCACGACCTGGTGGCCCAGATCCTGGAAGGCTCGCAACTTCCGCAGCACCACCGCAAACCCGAGGTGAATGTGGGGAGCCGTCGGGTCGAGCCCGAGTTTGATGCGCAGAGGCTTGCCGGTCAAGCGACTCTTCCTGAGCTTCGCCTTGAGGTCGTCGCGAGAGATGATCTCCGCCGCTCCTCGCGAAAGGACGTCGAGGGCACGCTCCAGCTCGGCTTCCACCCTCGGATCGACGGGCTGCGGATCGGCGGCATCGGGGCCGGCGACCTGGGGCTTGACTGCGATCGGGTCGGGGACGTTGGGGTCGGCGTGGTTGGGCATAAGATTGCTGAAATTCCGTCTGCGCCCGCCAGATCCTTCCCGATCCGTCGAGCCGCGTGCAACCTGGCGCGAACGCCGCGGTGGGCGAAGCGCGGACGCCGCGAGGAACGTCCCCGCACCGCAAGCCGGGGAGCGCACGAGACGTCCCCGGATGTCGCCTGAAGGCGCGGGACGTGGGCGCCGTCCGCTGGAGGAACGAGCCCGCAGCAATCCGAAACTCCCGCCATGAAGCTCGGGTTTCTCATCGACAACCGCACATGCATCGGATGCCACGCGTGTACCGTCGCCTGCAAGCAGGAGCACGACGTCCCACTGGGTCGGTTCCGCACCTGGGTCAAGTATATCGAGAAAGGGCATTTTCCCGATACCCGCCGCCATTTCTCGGTGATGCGGTGCAACCACTGCGAGCGCCCGCCGTGCGTCGAAATCTGCCCGGTCACCGCGCTGTTCAAACGCGACAACGGAATCGTCGACTTCGATGCCGACCGCTGCATCGGCTGCAAGTCGTGCATGCAGGCCTGTCCCTACGACGCCCTCTACATCGAGCCCGAGAGCGGCGCTGCACACAAGTGCAATTTCTGCGCCCACCGCATCGAGATCGGACGCGAGCCCGCCTGCGTCACCGTCTGCCCGGAGCAGGCGATTGTGGCCGGCGACCTCGATGACCCGCTTTCCAGAATCAGCCGCCTCGTCACCACGCAACGCACCACCGTGCGCGCACCGGAAAAGGCAACGCGCCCCAAGTTGCGCTACATCGACGCCGATCCCGCCAGCCTCGTGCCACTCGACGCACCTCCGCGTGCTCGATACGTCTGGAGCGAGACGAATCCGGCGCCCCTGCCACTCAACACCGTCACCGAGGAAGAGGTCATCCGAACCTACGACGTCGGACACGACCGACCGTGGGGATGGCGCGTGACCTCGTACCTCGTAACCAAAGGGATCGCCTCCGGCGCCTTCCTCGTGAGTGCGCTCGGATGGTTGCTCCTGCGCACGTCGCGCAGTCCCGTCACGCTTGCGCAGGGCACCCTGCTATCGCTCTTCTTCCTGCTCGTCACCAGCGTTCTGCTGGTCGTCGACCTGAAACGTCCCAGCCGTTTCCTCCAGATCATGCTGGCGCCGCAGTGGAAGTCGTGGCTGGTCATCGGCGCGTACATCCTTTCAGCCTACGGCGGGGTGCTCAGCGCAACCCTGGCCCTGCTGTGGTGGCACTGCCATTCAACGACCTTCCTCGCGCCCATCCTTCTGGGTGGGATCTGCGCGTTCGGCGTGCCCATCGCCGCCATGGCCGCCATGTACACGGGGTGGCTGTTCCGCCAGTGCAAGGCGCGCGACCTGTGGATGTCGGCGGAACTTCCCTGGCACCTGCTCGTGCAGGCGATACTGGCCGGTTCGGCCACGATGCTCGTGCTCGGCCCGAACCCGTTCTTTTCCACCCTGCTCGCGCTGGCGCTCGTGGTTGACCTGTTCTGGTTCCTCCCCCACGCCCTGCACCCCGCGAGCCGTGCTGCCCGAGAGGCGGCGTCGCTCATCACGAACGGGTCGTTCCGCAACACATTCTGGGTGGGAGCCGTGCTGATGGGTCACGTCCTGCCTCTCCTGCTGCTTCGTCTCGCCGACGCGGCCCCGCTCGCGGGGTTGCTCGCGATCATCGGGCTGGCCGCCTGGGAGCACTGCTTCATCACCGCCGGACAGGCAATACCCAACAGTTAGGCATGGCGGCGAGTCCGGGAGCCCGGCTTCGGAAGCAGGGGCGCCCGACCCGCAGTGAACGACACGTAGAAGCACGCACAAACCGCTACGAAGAGGCCCCCATGAACAACGACAACGTCGAGACACCTCCCCTGCTGACGGCCTATCCGCCTCCCGAAAAATGGGACGACTGGGTCGAGTACGACCCGAAAGCCTGGCCCCGCAAAGTCGAAAAACACTACATGCTGGTCCCCACGGTCTGCTTCAACTGTGAAGCGGCCTGCGGGCTGCTGGCCTTCGTCGACAAGAGCGACCTCTCCATCGCAAAGTTCGAGGGCAACCCCCATCACCCCGGAAGCCGCGGCCGCAACTGCGCGAAAGGCCCGGCCACGATGTCGCAGACCCGCGACCCGGAACGCATCCTGTATCCGCTCAAGCGCACGGGTCCGCGCGGGAGCGGACAGTGGGCGCGCGTATCGTGGGAAGAAGTCTCCGAGCATCTGGCGGGCGTGCTGCGCAAAGCCATCCAGGAGGACCGGCGCACTGAGGTGATGTACCACGTGGGACGTCCTGGCCACGATGGATACGTCGATCGCGTTCTTCAGGCGTGGGGCGTCGACGGCCACAACAGTCACACCAACATCTGCTCCGCTGGCGCGCGCACCGGCTACCAGCTCTGGCTCGGTTCGGACCGCCCATCCCCGGACTACGCCAACGCCAAGTTCATCCTGATGTTGAGTTCGCACCTCGAAGCCGGTCACTACTTCAATCCGCACGCACAGCGCATCATGGAAGCGCACCTGGCCGGCGCAAAGATCGCCGTCGTCGACGTGCGACTCTCCAACACCGCCTCAAAAGCCGACTGGTGGCTGCCCACCTGGCCGGGCACCGAAGCGGCCCTGCTGCTCGGGTTCGCGCACGTCCTGCTCGAGGAGGACATGGTCGACTGGGCGTTCGTGGAAGCCTGGGTCAACTGGCGCGAATGGCTCGCGGCCGACTTCCCCGACCGCCCACAGACCTTTGAGACCTTCAAAGAAGAGCTGCGGCGAACCTATGCAACCTACACGCCCGAGTTCGTGAGCACGGAGTGTGGCATCGACGCGACGACGGTGGTGGAAGTCGCGCGTGAGATCGGACGCGCGGGCAACGCGTTTGCGTCACACGTGTGGCGGAAC
>JAJXVI010000245.1 GCA_021782195.1 bacterium
CGGCGCCTGTGGCCGTCTAGGATGGAAGCCGGCGTTTGGAGCGTGAGCGGGACGGCAGGGGGCTCTGCGCAGCGCATGTCACCCAGTGTTTGGGGCGCGAGCGTGCCGGTGGGGTGCTCTGCACCGCTCATGTCATCCGTTGCCGGCCTTCGGCCGGCGCCTCCTCCTTTACTTCGCTATGCAGAGCACCCCACCGGCACGCTCAGGAAGGTCCGTGGGGGTTCGACTGCGGCAAACCGCCGGTGTATTCAGCCATGGGTGGCGGGTGGCCGACTCCGTGCGCGCCGGGCGCCTCGCAGTCCGCGGGCGTCGCCGCGATCTCATCGGGGGACGAGTTCGCGTTGGGCAACGTCCGTTTCGAATTTCACGAGTGCTGACAGGCGCGGCGGGCGCGTACCCGCCGCAATTTGACCCGTCCCCTACTGGGCTGCCCCGTTAATCAGGTTGACGCACTGGTCGTGGTTCGTATCAGCCGTGCTGGCCACGTCCTTCACCATCTGGTCGACGAGGGGAACGGTGGCGAGGCTCGTCGGCACGTCTGACTCGACCTGAATCTCGTCATTCGTGGCGGAGTGTTCAAGACAGAACCTGGCGCCCGCGTGGTCGGCGTTGTAGTGCAGACACCACTCGTCAAGTGACAGGGGAAACTGGTAGGAGCGGTGCATGTTCACCACGTTCGTGTAGACAATGACCCAGATGTTGCGATCGTTGTTGTATGACACGATCACGTGGAACGGGCCCTGGTGCAATTTCGCGTTGGTTGTGTCAAAAGGCACCGTGTAGTAGTTGGCGCGTCCGTTCTGCGTGTGAGTCGCTTTCAGGGTCGTGGATGTGGCCCACTTCTCAAGAGTGAATGGGCCCGACGAAACGTTCGAGGAAGTGTCCTGGGAATTGCTCGTGGTGCTTGTGCTCGCGGACGGCTGAGCCGCGGGACGTAGACCGACGCACCGCAGGTAGCTGTCAACAATGGAACGCGCGACGTCCTCGGGTCGACCGGTCGCCGAGACGGAGTCCTCAACACGCGTGGGGCGCCCCTTGTGAGTCAGAACGATCATCGCGATTGGAAGGCGATCAGAACCGATTCCCAGCATCCGCAGGGTGGAGGCATCGGTATCCTCGTGCATGCTGCCGACCACGGGATGGATCTTGCAACCGGACGCCTGAAGATCAACCCGGATGAGGTCGCACAGCACGGTTTCACGTCCTCGGTCGGGATGCTTCATCACGACGACAATTGCCATCCCACTCAACGGATCGCCATAGACGCTTCCGACGCTACAGGTCCACCAAATCATTGTTGTGGCCAGCAGGACAATCAGTGCAAGCCACGTGACGCGCCACCGCGCGCCGTGCAAATCTCTCTCGCGTGTGCTCATGCTCAACCCTCCTCCAGCTTTCAGCGACCCCGTGCCGGCCGTCATGGCGGTGGCGACGACGGTCGCGGAATGCTTCGTGCTCGCAGTTTCCCGGCACGGACGGGAGTCTCCTGCGAAGCCAGGGTGGCGCACGGGTGCGGGGGGGGAAGGAGTCACCCGACTGCGTGCTCGAGCACGACAAAGAAGGGGTTCAGAAAACGGCTGTGACGGGTCAAACGCTCCTTGCAACACGAAAGGAACTGACGACGTAAGGAAAGTCGGGGTTGAATAAGCGATACGCCGCTTTGAACTGTTCAGGAGTGCTGGACAGCCAGGTCCCCCCGCGAAGCACACGCCAATCCGAACCCGAAGGCTCCTCCCGACCATCGGTCTTGTGGTATGGGTAGGGCCTGTACTTCGAAGAGCACCACTGCCACACATTCCCGGACATTCCCATGCAGCCGAACGGAGAGGCACCGCTCGGGTAACGTCCGACAGGACGGGGCGCGTCAGCAGTCGTCTCACCAACCCCGTTGCAACAACGGCTCGCATCCCAGGTGTTTCCCCACGGATATTCCAGGCTTTTCTCCCCCCGCGCCGCGAACTCCCACTCCGCTTCCGTGGGCAGGCGAAGGGCACACCACTGCACGTAGGCGCGTGCATCGCTCCACGATATCTGGACCACCGGCATCTGTTCGCCCCCCAACCGACCCGCGCCGTTCGGGGACCGCCACGTGGCCTCGGGCCACTGCTCCTCGCCACATCCGACCCAGACCCAGCCACCGCCGTTTCGCTCCGCGTGGGTCTTGTAGCCCGTGGCCGCCACAAAGCAGGCAAACTGCGCGTTCGTCACCGTATACTTGCCGATGAAGTATGGACTCATCGTGATTCGCGTGGCAGGCTTCTCGTTGTCCCGCCCCCTGTGAGAGCCCATCGTGAAGGTGGCGCCGGGAATCAGGATCAGCACCGAGCCGTCTGCATCATGGCGAAATTCCTCGTAGCCCTGCGCGTTGCGGCCCAAGCCCGTCAGGTCCGCCCAGACGGTTTGCGTCGTCCTCGCCAACCTCGGCAGCGCAGAGCCGCGTGAATCTTCGTGGCTTGCACACATTGGCTCAAACCTCGATCCGGTCAATGCTCCTCGCCACACGAAAAGAGCGACTGCGATTGCGATTGAACGGCATATTGAGGTAGCGGGTGGTCGCGCGGAAGATGGCCGGCCTGTTCACAAGCCAGGACCCCCCCCGAAGCATGCGCGTGCCGGTCCCCGTCGGGTCTTCCCGACCATCCGTCGCGCTGTACGGACCAGGCACGAACTTCGAGGAACACCACTGCCATACGTTGCCCGCCATGTCCTGACAACCATACGGCGACGCCCCGTTCGGGTAGCTGCCCACGGGCTGCGGACCCGTTGGCTCGTTCTTCCCCACGCTATTGCAACAACACGAAGCGTCCCAATCGTCGCCCCACGGGTAGCGGAGATTCCGCGTCCCCCGCGCCGCGAACTCCCACTCCGCTTCCGTCGGGAGACGCAAACCCGCCCACTTTACGTACGCCTGCGCGTCATACCACGACACGCACACGACCGGGGCCCTCTCGCCCCACTCCTCGGCATACTTTTTCCATGAGTCGCCAGCGTCCAGGCGGTACCCCGTGGCTGTCACGAAACGCGCAAACTGCGCATTCGTGACGGTGTACTTCCCAACAAGAAATGGCCCCACCGTGATCTGCGTGGACGGTCCGTCGCCAGACACGTCCTCCATCGCGAAGCTGCCGCCTGGGACGAGGATCAGGACCGACCCGTCCGCCTCATTCGTGTACTCCTCATAGCCCTGCGCGTTACGTCCCAGCGCAACCAGTTCCACGGACGCGGGCCGTCCCAGAACTTCCGCGAGCAGCCTGTCTATCCACTCGCGCTGACTCGAGCGCGCGTCCTCGCTCGGAGCCACAGGAAGTTCCCGTGCCGCCTCGGTCAGCGCCGCTTCGGTCAGCGCCGCCTCGGTCAGCACCACATCGCAGGGAGCCCCGCACGTTGCACACACCATCGCTCCACTCGACACGGGCTGCTGGCACACGCTACAGTTCACGGGGCGGTCCTCCTGCGATGCAACCGGATCGCGGCCCACGGCGCCTCTCACACACGCGCTCCAGGCGGTCCGCGTGGATTGCACTACGGCGAGACAACAGGAGTTCCCTGCGCGGCCGCCTCAGATCGACCGCGCCACCCGAAAGGAGACGTCGATGTTGCAATCGCGCGGGTAGCAATCGTAGCGGTTGTCCGCGCGGCAACTCACGGGGTCATTGCAATACCAGGATCCCCCGCGAAGCACACGATATCCTGACGCCGAGAGACTCTCCCGCCCGTCGTGCGCATCGCAGGGGTACGGCAGGTAGAGGGAGGAGCACCACTGACGGGCATTGCCCACCATGTCCAGGCAGCCGAATGGAGAGGCGCCCCGCGGATAGCTGCCCACCGGCAAAGGCGCTCCGACCGACCCAGGGACACCGCCCACGCTGCTGCGACATCGGCTCGCGTCCCAGGCGTTCCCCCACGGATAGCGGAAGTCTTGCGTCCCCCGCGCGGCAAATTCCCACTCGACTTCCGTCGGCAGACGAAAGGCCCGCCCACTTCACATAGGCTTCCGCGTCGTTCCACGATACCATCGTCACCGGTGCCCGCGCCCCGTTCTCCTCGCCGGCCTTCCAGTCCGGGTCAGCGGCGTACCCCGTGGTCGCCACAAATCGCGCAAACTGGGCGTTCGTCACCGTGTATTTGCCGATGAAAAATGGCGCCACGGTCATCCGCGTGGACGGTTCCTGGTCGGCAAACCAGCCGCGCCGCGCCGACGGGTCTCTGCGCCGCGCTTCCCTCCACTCCTCGTCAACCTCCGCCTCGGTGCTGCCAGGCGTGAACGTGCCGTGAGGGATGCGAATGAGCACGGACCCGTCCTTCACGTTGCGATACTCCCGGAAGCCCTGCGCGTTCACCCCGAGCTTGCGCAGGCAGGGGACGCCCTGGGACGCTGACCGTCCCCTTCCTGCCCGCCGCGCAACACACGAGGGGGACGGCGACGCGCTCCCCTCCCCTTCCTGCCCCCCCACACACGACGGGAACGGCGACGGGGACCGCGACGGGGACCGCGACGCGGACGGTCCGCCGCAGTGCGGGACTGCGTACGCCACGAGCTGTCCGCGCCGCCCCCCCAACGCGCTGAACGCGACCAGGAGTCCCAGGAGAACTGCCAGCGCAAGCATCCTCCCGCGACTATCCAGAAACTGCTTGCTGCGTGGGCTCACGGTCGGGTTCCTCCTCGCTTCGTCCAAAGCCGACGTGCCAGGTGGTCGCGAGAAAATTCGACGTTTGCGCACGCACTCCCCGCGCGATCGCAAGCCAGCGCCCCCCGCGAGGGTAACCCCGTCCCCCCGCGCCCAGAGGCAGCCACGTCCCCATCCCCGCGCGCTTACCCGCACCTCCATAACCGGGTCACTCGGATTCGCGGGTCGCGCCACACGCGTCGAAACGAACGTCAAGTGGACGGATAACGGACGGGTGATTGACTCGTGGGTCTCGGCGAGCACGTGGTGACAGGTTCGAATGTCTCAAAGGGCCCATCACCGTTCGCCCCATCTATCTGCACAAGGACGAACGTATCCTCGGTTTGCTCTTTGCCAACATGATGGCGTTGCTCGCCTTCGGCATTACGGAAAAGCA
>JAJXVI010000246.1 GCA_021782195.1 bacterium
GACGTCGCGGACGTCGCGGACGTTGCGGAAGCGTCCTCGGTCGCGGAAACTGCGGACGTCGCCGAAGCGTCCTCTGTCGCGGACGTCGCGGACGTCGCGGAAGCGTCCTCGGTCGCGGAAACTGCGCAAGCTGTGGACGTCGCGGAAGCCCCCGCTGTGGACGTCGCGGAAGCCCCCGCCGCGGACGTCGCGAAATCCCCCGCTGTCAAAGTCGCGAAAGCGCCTCCGCCCCCGCCGGCGAACGTCAGGCGTCGCAAGTGAAACTCTTGACGGTGTAGCCTCGGGGTCCCCGCATGACGCGACCGCCTTCCCGAACGCGTGCTTCGGCACGCGATGCGGGAGAGACGGCTCGCGGGGATTCCAGTGCGCGGGTGTGCTTCCTGCACCTTAGCGCTTCTCGGGCCGACGTCCGATGCCGTCTTGTCTTCGCTTGAAGTAAGGTGGCGATAGATATTCGACACGGGGACGCAACTCAAGATGCTCACTGCGATTGACGTCGCCAGGGAACGCGCCGACCGGGCGTTCCCCGCGCCAGTCACCATTTTTACGGGCTACTACGGGAGTGGAAAGACCGAGGTGGCCCTCCACGCGGCCACGGCACTGGCTGGCGGTCCTGCTCCGGTGACGCTCATCGACCTCGATTTTCTCAAGCCGGTTTTTCGTTCGCGTGAGTTGCGGACCGTCCTCGAAGCGCAGGGCGTGCGCCTCGTTGCGCCGGGCGGCGAGCTCGCTGCTGCCGATCTTCCCATTGTGATGCCTTCCGTCGGCCCACTTCTTCGAGCTCGCACCGGACAACGTACCTTTGTCGATCTGGCGGGCGACGCGGGTGGGGCACGAGCCATCGCCCAGTTTGCGGCCGTGCTGGAAAGGTTGAGGGCACAGGCTTTTCACGCGTGCTCGGCCGAAGGTTTTGCACAAGCCCCCGCGGATCCGACGTCCGCCACGGCGTGTGCGCAAGATGCCACCCCTGCCGCCTCCGCACTCGCTCGGAATGCGGTGGGAGTGGGAGCCGCCTCCTCGTCCCCTCGACCCGCGCATCCGTCCCCGTACGATCTCCTCATGGTAGTCAACACGCTGCGCCCGTTCGCGAGTACCGTGGAACGCATCTGCAATGCTGCGCGCGAGCTTTCCGAAGTGACGCGCATGCCGATCAGCGGTCTGGTGGCCAACACCAATCTGGGTCCGCTGACGACGTCCGAGATGGTTTTGTCGGGCTGTTCCACGGTGTGCGCGGCGGCGGCGGCGTTGAACGTGCCCGTGCGCGCGGTGGTCGTACCCGAGTTCCTGCGCGACGAACTGTCGTCCGATTCATTCAACGATTCTTGCGGTTGCCCGTTGACCTCTGCCGGCGACGAGTTGCCGATTCTGTGGTTGCATCGCCGCGTGCTCCTCCCGTGGGAGCGCGCTGACTGAAAAGGGAGAGATTCAAGGAACATGGCCAGGGGAACGGTTGACATACGGGAGGAGCGCTGCAAGGGTTGCGAGCTCTGCGTGCACTACTGTCCGTCGCATTGTCTTGAGCTGTCGTGCGGATTCAACGCCATGGGTCACCATCCGGTGGAGCTCGTGAAGCCTGAGAAGTGCACGGGTTGCGCCATCTGCGGATGGATGTGTCCGGACTGCGTGTTCACGGTCTACAAGGAGGCACGATGAAGATTCTCATGGAAGGCAACGAAGCGATTGCCGAGGCCGCCGTACGCGCGGGCTGTCGCGCCTACTTCGGCTACCCCATTACGCCCCAGACCCAGATCATCGAGTACCTTGCAAAACGCATGCCCGAGGTGGGTGGCGTGGTGCTCCAGGCCGAGAGCGAGGTTGCGTCGATCAACATGGTGTATGGCGCGGCGGCAGCGGGCGCTCGCGTCATGACCAGTTCGTCGAGCCCGGGCATCAGCCTGATGTGCGAGGGGTTGTCGTATCTCGCGGGTGCGGAGCTGCCGTGCCTGATCGTGAACGTGATGCGAGCGGGTCCGGGTCTCGGAGGCATTCTTCCGAGCCAGGCTGACTACTGGCAGGCCACGCGCGGTGGCGGTCACGGCGGCTATCGCTCGCTGGTGCTGGCGCCCTCGAGCGTGCAGGAATGCGTCGATCTGATGAAGCTCGGGTTCGACAAGGCCGATGAGTATCGCAACCCCGTGTTGATTCTTGCCGACGGTCTGTTGGGCCAGATGATGGAGCCCGTGGAACTGCCGGAACTGTGCGAGACGAGTTCCGCGAACAAGCCGTGGGCGGCGACGGGTCTACACGGACGGTCCCACCACAACATCATCAACTCCCTTGACACCGTCCCGGAACGACTTGAGCGCCACTGTCTGCACCTGGAGGACAAATACCGACAGATTGCATCTGCGGAAGTGCGCCACGAAACGTTTGGTGACTCCGACGCCCGCGTCGTGGTCGTGGCGTACGGCACGGTGGCCCGTATTGTGCGATCGGCCGTGGAGCGCGCGCGCGCCGAGGGGATGAAAGTCGCGATGGTGCGACCGATCAGCCTCTGGCCGTTCCCTTCGGTGGGGATTGACGAGGCGAGCAAAGCCGCCGAGCGGATGCTCGTCGTGGAGATGAACGCCGGACAGATGGTTGATGATGTCCGCCTCGCCGTGCACGACCGCGTTCCGGTGCGCTTTTACGGGCGACAGGGTGGCATGGTCTGCTCGGTGCGAGAGGTTTTCGAGCAGATCGTGGCGCTTTACAAGGAGGTTCCAGAGTATGTCCATGCGTGAGGTGTTTCACAGACCAGAAGCGCTGGCCGACGTCGCCACCCACTACTGTCCAGGATGCGATCACGGGATCGTGCATCGGCTTGTGGCGGAGGCCATTGACGAGCTCGGCGTGCGCGACTCCACCATCGGCGTGGCGCCGGTGGGATGCGCGGTGTTTGCCTACAACTACTGGTCGGTTGACATGGTACAGGCTGCGCACGGTCGAGCGCCGGCCGTGGCCACGGGCATCAAGCGCGTGCGTCCCAACGACACCGTCTTCACGTATCAGGGAGACGGTGACCTGGCCGCCATCGGAACCGCGGAGATCGTGCACGCGGCCGCGCGTCGCGAGAATATCACGGTGATTTTCATCAACAACTCCGTGTACGGAATGACGAGCGGTCAGATGGCGCCGACCACGCTGCTGGGGCAGGTCACGACCACGACTCCGGGCGGGCGTGACCCGCAAAGGCACGGTTTCCCGATTCGCGTCACCGAGTTGTTGAACGCGTTGGAAGGTCCGGTCTATCTGGCGCGCACGGCGGTGAACACCCCCAAGAACCTGAACGTGACCAAGAAAGCCATCCGTGCGGCGTTCGAGTGCCAGATCAAGGGGCAGGGCTTCTCGCTGGTGGAAGTGCTTTCCACGTGTCCGTCAGCCTGGGGACTGAACCCGGTCGAGTGCGTGGGCTGGTTGGAGAACAACCTGATTCCTCACTACCCGTTGGGTGTGGTGCGTGAACCCGCGGCTACGCCGAAGGAGGAGGTGGCTGTCGGTGCACGTTGAGACGATTATCGCCGGATTCGGTGGACAGGGAATCCTGATGGCCGGTCAGTTGCTGGCTGAAGCGGGAATGTTGAGCGGACAGCAGGTGACGTGGGTCCCCTCGTATGGTCCGGAAATGCGTGGCGGCGTTGCGAACTGTGCGGTGATCCTGGCTGACGATCCCATCGGTTCGCCGGTCGTCGGCGAACCGGACGTGGTGATTGCAATGAATCGTCCTTCCATGGAGAAGTTCTCGACGTTGGTGCGCCCGGGCGGCGTCGTCATCATCAACTCCTCCATCATGGAGAACACGATTGAGCGCCACGACGTTCGGGTCGTCGAGGTTCCCTGCAATGCGATTGCAGACGAGCTCGGCAGTCCGCGAGTGGCCACAATCGTGGCGCTCGGAGCATTTCTCGAGGCCACGAAGGCGCTTGAGCCTTCGGCAATCGTGGAGGCACTGCGCCACGTCTTGCCGGCTCGACGTCACAACCTCATCCCGCTGAACGAGCAGGCGCTGGAACGGGGCGCAGCCGTGGCGCGCGGTGAGCGAGCGCTCGTGGCGACGCAGGGCTGATTCTTGTCGTCGAGGAATGGTTTGCGCGCGGGTGGACGCCGTGAGGCGCCGACCCGCGTTTTATGTTCTACATCGGGGAACGCAGCAGGTGCCTGGTTGCAGGGTCTGCTGGCATCGTTCGAGTGGCCGCGGCCGCGCGCATCTCTCGCAGGTGACGCAGGAAGTCGGTGCGCACTTCGTCGGGCAGCACTTTGAGCTCGAGGGAGGCTGCGCGTGCCTGACAGACGAGCTGGGCGAGGAACTCGAACGTCTCGGCGATGCGCACCGCTTCCGCCATCGTCCGGGCAGCCGCAATCATGCCGTGATTCTCGAGCAGGCCGAGTTCGTTTATTTCGAGCGAGCTTTCGACGAGTTCCGCCAGTTCCCGGCTGCCTGCATGTCGATAAGGAACGCGCACCACGCGCGAGATGTAGGCCATCTCTTCCGGAATCACGTTGAGCGGGATCTCGAGCGATGTGCACGCGACCAGGGTGGTATAGAGCGGACTTGCGTGGAAGACCGCGGTGGCCTCCGGCAACTTGCGCAGCAGGCGGCGGTGCATGTCGGTCTCCATCGAGGGGCGCTTCCCGTTGGCTTCGCCTTTCGTGGGGCACGCCGGATCGATCGAGCATTCGACCACGTCGTGTGCGGTCAGCGTTCCGAGTGAGGCACCGGTCGCCGTGATGGCAAAAGCGTCGCCATCGAGTCGAATACTCATGTTGCCCGAACATGCCGTGATCAGTCCGCGTTCGAAGGCGTAGCGTCCCCAGTGGATGATCTGCTGGGCGGCCTCGTGGTGCATCAGGAGGGTCCTTTCGGTCGTGGCGGGGCCGAAGTCGTGTCGGACAACTCCTGTGTTCCCGCGTGTTGTGCCGTTGATTCGACCTTGCCCGCGCCGGTCCCTGGAACTTCCCCCAGCCGGGCGCTGACTTCGGGGGGAGCGTCCATTTGCGGTGCGCCAGCAGGCGGTGCGCCAGCGGACGGTGCGTCGCGGTTGCTCGGGTCCACGCCTGCTTGCGCAAGGTTGTCA
>JAJXVI010000247.1 GCA_021782195.1 bacterium
GACGGGAAGGCCTTCCTTGACTTCGCCGGCGGTTACGGTGTCTTCAATCTGGGTCATCGCCATCCGCGCGTCGTCGAAGCGGTGCGTCATCAACTCGACCGGATGCCTCTTTCGGCCAAGATGTTCTTCAACAAGCCAATGGCTGACCTGGCAGAGCGTCTGGCACAGATCACCCCCGGTGCCCTGCAGTACTCCTTCTTCTGCAACAGCGGCACGGAGTCGGTTGAGGGTGCGCTGAAGCTGGCGCGCCTGTCCATGGGGCGACCGGGCATCATTGCGACCACCAACTCCTTCCACGGGAAGACCTTCGGCTCGCTCTCCGCGTCCGGGCGCGATCTGTTCAAGACCCCCTTTGAACCATTGCTCCCTGCGGTTACACACGTTCGTTTTGGAGATGCCGACGCAATCGAAGAAGCCCTCACAAAGCTGGAAGGCACGACCGCGGCGGTAATCCTTGAGCCCATCCAGGGAGAAGGAGGCATCAACGTCCCGGCTGACGACTATCTACCTCGCGTACAGCAGCTCTGTCGCCAGCACGACGTCCTTCTCATTGTGGACGAAGTGCAGTCCGGGCTCGCCCGCACGGGAAAAATGTGGGCCGTCGAGCACTGGAACGTCGAGCCGGACATCCTGGTGATGGCAAAGGCCCTGGGTGGCGGAGTCATGCCGATGGGGGCACTCGTGGGAACCCCGCGGGTATGGAAACCGCTGGGGCCGGACCCGTTGATTCACACCTCAACCTTTGGTGGCGGTCCAATGGCCTGCGCGGCCGGACTTGCAACCATCGATGTCATTCTCGAAGAGCATCTTGTCGATCGAGCCACGGAGATGGGTTATCTCCTGATGGATGGCCTGCGAGAAGTCGCAGCACAATATCCCGATGTCGTGGCCCAGGTTCGCGGCAAAGGGCTCATGGTGGGTGTTGAACTTGCAGAGGAACGCTTTGGCGGCATGGTCATGCTTGAAATGGCCCACCAGGGCGTCATTGGCGTTTACACGCTGAACATGCCACGCGTCATCCGTTTCGAGCCACCGCTTATCGTCACGCCTGGCGAAGTCGATCAGGCTATCATGGCGTTCACGGCCGCTGTCAAGCGAGCCCGCGCAACGTTCAAGGATGTCGCACGATGATTCCGGCTCGATGCACCGTACCCGCACCCCAGGGTCGTGGCACCCCCTCACGCCGCTTCGGGCACGAGGGTGACGCGCCTCGTACAAGCACAGTCTCTCCCCTGGTTCACCCCGCACCGTGCGGTAGCACGGAAACACCCCCCCCCGTCACTTGTCGCTTCACGCAATCACGACGGTACACATAGGAGGATCGGCAGCGTGCCCTACGTCTCAGAAGAAATCTACATCGAAGGCAACATCGACGAGGTGTATGCGCTTGCCCGCGACATGGAACGGTACCCGGAGTTCATGGTGGATGTCGAGTCTGTCACAGTGCTGGAACGCCATCCCGACCGGACCATCACCGAATGGGTGACCAATGTTGAAGGAACCCCCATCATCTGGACCGAGGTCGACAACTTCGACGTCGAAGCCCATCGTATCACCTATCAGTTGATTGAGGGCGACCTGGACAAGTTCGACGGAGAATGGCGTTTTGAACGACTGGGAACAGGAACACGCGTGGTCCTGGACGTGGAGTACGACTTCGGAATCCCGAACCTCACCGAACTCATCGGACCAACGCTCGACGTGAAAGTGCGCGAGAATTCGATGATGATGCTGCGCTCGATGAAACAGCACGTCGAGTGTACGCGACAACCGCCGGTCGCCCCCCCGTCCGACACGGAACGGGCAACTTCCCTACCCTGATGAAGCATAGTCAACTCGCGTGTCGCCTCGAGTGTTCGAAGTGGCAGATGGAGGTATACGGTGCCCACTGACATGATGGTCTCTCCCGTCACGACAAACGAGCCAGAGCAGGGTGAGATGGAACGCTTTGTGTTCCTGATCCATCCTCTGGACATGCGCGACGTCATCCGCTACGAGCCCCAGGCCGCAAGCAAGCGAGAACCGCTGGTCCGCAAGATGCTCGAGTGGATGCCATCGTCCATTACGGCCCACGTGCGTGGCATTGTCTCTGCCGCTGGCAAACGCGCAGAGGGCTGGTTCGGCCTGGTCCCTTTCCTTCCATCGCAGTTTGTGTCGTTTCCACACGAGGCAGTGTACGAGAAAATCGTCGCCGCCGCTCGGCTGGGGCAACAAAGAGGCGCCCGGATCGCCGGGCTTGGAGGATACACCTCGGTCGTCGGTGACGGGGGCGTCACGGTCGCATCTCGCCTACCCGACATGGCCGTTACCAGTGGAAACTCCTACACCATTGCCACGGCGCTACAAGGTGCGCTGCAAGCCGCGCACCGGCTCGGAATGGAGCTCGACAGCCTGCACTGCGCCATCGTCGGCGCTTCTGGCTCCATCGGAAGCGTTTGTGCTCGTCTGCTGGCGCGACAGGCACGACAGATTTCACTGGTCGCGAAGAATGTGAACAGACTGGCGCAGGTCGCACACGAGATTCACGCAGACACCGGCAAGACCGCGGAGATCTTCACTGAAGTCGGCCCCGGCGTGCGTGAAGCGGATCTGGTCATCACCGCCACAAGCAGCACGGGCAACATCATCACGGCCGACATGCTGAAGACCGGAGCCCTTGTCTGTGACGTCTCACTGCCTCACGACGTCGCGCGCGAGGTGGCAACGCTTCGCCCGGACGTGCTCGTCATTGAAGGTGGGCTCGTCGAGATACCCGGCCCCGACATGAACTTCAACTTTGACTTCGGCTACCCACCGCGCATCTCACTTGCCTGCATGGCCGAGACCATCCTTCTGGCCCTGGAAGGGCGCTACGAGAATTTCAGCCTCGGGCGCGGTCTCCAACTCGAGCAGGTTGAAGAGATTTCCCGACTCGCACGACGTCACGGCTTCCGTCTCGCCGGTTTCCGCAGTTTTGATCGCCCCGTCACCGACGAGGAGATCGCTGCCGTTCGAGAGCGCGCAAATCGTGCTCGCCGTGGGGGCGTTCGCTCGTTTGCCGTTGGTCCGTACTTCAAGGAGGCCCATGAATCCACCCAAAGCCTCTGACTCCACCGCCCGGACCAGCGCCGATGAGCCGGGAGCATTCGCATCCGATGCCGTTCAAGACGTCTCGACGGCCGGACTCGAGCGGTCCAGCCAACCGGACGATTCTCAGCGCACGCACGTCGTAGTCAGCGTGAGTCTTGGGTCTTCACGACGCGATCACGAGGTTCACACCACGCTTCTCGGCCACCCGTTCGTGATCAAGCGGATTGGCACCGACGGAGACTTCCGCAAGGCACAACGGTTGCTTGCCGAGATCGACGGTACAGTCGATGCGATTGGCCTCGGGGGCATCGACGTCTATGTGTACTCCAAGCGTCAGCGGTTCGCCCTGCGGGATGGACTTCGCCTGATGGAAGTCGTGAAAAAGACGCCGGTTGTCGACGGAAGCGGACTGAAGAACTCGCTCGAGCGAGAGGTTGTGCGCTGGATTGCCCGCAACGAGGACACGCGAATTCCCCTGCGCGATCGTAAGACGCTTGTCGTATGCGGCATGGACCGCTTTGGAATGGCCACGGCACTCGAAGAGGCCGGCGCCCGGGTCGTATACGGCGATCTGGTATTCTCCATCGGTCATGACCGCCTCATCACGTCGCTCGAGGAGCTGGCCGATCAGGCCGACCGCCTTCTGCCCGAAGTGACACGCATGCCCATCAGCTTCATCTATCCTGTGGGCAAGCAGCAGGAGGCACCTCCCGACACGCGATACTCGCACTACTACGCCGACGCGGATATCATTGCGGGCGATTTCCATTTCATTCGCCGCTACATGCCCCCGCGCATGGACAACAAGGTCATCCTCACCAACACGGTCACCTCGCAAGATATCGAAGACCTGAGGGATCGTGGCGTCGCGTATCTGGTCACCACCACACCGGAGTTCAACGGGCGGAGTTTTGGCACCAATGTCCTCGAGGCCGCGCTGCTCGCACTGCTGCGCAAATCCTGGACCGAGGTCACGGCCGACGACTACCTGACGCTCATCCGGAAACTTGATCTCAAGCCCCGCGTGGTGGCGCTCGGAGCTCAATCAAGCAGTCCTCATCACGAACCTCGGTCAGACCCCCAGGATCCGCGCACACAAACGTCCGGAGGCGGGTCCCCGAAGGTTCCCGAAAGCTTCACTGACTGGGTTGCGGCCCCTCCCGAACCCCTTTGACCCGACTGCGGGAGCCCGCAACCTCCCGCATACAGTGGACCGCAGAACGCAAATCTCGATTGACGCGACCTCGTCGGCCGCGTCCCCCAAAGCCCCGGTTGTCGACCCCGCACGACATTGCCGGTCGTGCCCCAGGCGCGGCGTGAAAGCCGCAAACTCTCTGAATTCATAAGGAAGGCGAGCCGTTCATGCCCGAACAGCACAAGGAAACCCCCCTTACCCGAGAAGGCCACAGGAAACTCGAGGCGCGACTTGAGCATCTCAGGACGCACCAACGTCGAGAGGTCGCCGACCGCATCCGACAGGCCAAGGAATTCGGTGAAATTGGCGAGAACAGCGAGTACGAAGACGCAAAGGCCGAACAACAGTTCGTCGAAAGTGAGATCATCAACCTTGAGAACACGCTCCGCTACGCCAAGATCATCGACGAGGCAGACATCCACACCGACATCGTCAGCGTCGGCAACGTGGTAACCCTGCGTGAACTCGACACGAACGAGACCCATGTATTCAAGATCGTAGGCACCAATGAGGCTGACCCTTCGTACCAGCCGACCGGCCGAATTTCCGACGAATCCCCGCTTGGCGCAGCCCTGCAGGGCCAGAAGAAGAACACTGTGGTAGAGGTCAAGGCGCCTCAGGGCAACCTGAAGTACAAGATCATGTCCATCTCGAAGGAGACCGGACAGCCGGCCAAGGGCGGACGACGGAAGTGACCGACCCAGTTTCAGCAAAGGCAGTGCCTGAGGCGTGCGATCAGGCCCCAAAACAACCCCAGGA
>JAJXVI010000248.1 GCA_021782195.1 bacterium
GCACCTCCAAGTGACTTCCCGGTTCGCTTTCGCTCCCCGGTTACCAGCGTTCGGACTGTCGCCAGCCCTGGCGCTGCGCGCCATGCCTGGCGCACAAAGGTGAGCCTCGGGCACCCTGCACCCGAGGCTACACACAGAGGCCGTGCCCTCGCTCGCACAGGCCAGGAAGCGTCACCGGAAGACGCCCCTGGGGTTTCTCACGCCCGCACAGAACGTCCGCAAGCGCCTCCAGCGTCGCGCCCGCATATCCATACGTGCACAGGAAACTGCCCGCGTCGGAAACGTCGGCCAACACGTACGGACTGTTGAGAGACACCACCACCAGCGCGCGCGCGTGACGCGTCAGTTGCGCGGCCAGCAGGCGCTGAAAGGCGGAGAGTCGCCCACGCGCGTACAGGCAGAGGACGACCACGTCGGCCCCGGCCACGTCGGCCCCGACATTGCAAAAACCCAGATCGGCAAGCGACGGGAGGACGCGCTCGTCGGGGGACCCTCCTCCTGACGAGCCGGCACTCTCCCAGAGAGACTCGGGCCAGGGACGTTCCTCATCCTGCAAGGCCCAGGTGTGTTCGGAGACGTCGAGGCCTCGCTCCGCCAGCGCTGCACGCAGCGGAAAAGGCACGGCGATCTCACCGAGTTGCGAGACCGGCAAAAGAGTCGGCATGAAAAGGCTGACTCTCCGGGAGCGCTCGATGGGAAGCGTCCCGTCGGAGCGCAGCAGCGTGATGGCAGCTCGCGCTGCCAGCGCAGCCACCGCGCCGATCTCACGCGCCCGCGGATCGCGCAGGAATTCAGCAGGGGCAACGATCGGATGCGGACACGTCCAGCGGCCGGCCTCGTCGGTCGCCTGCTTGAGGCGGGCAATGCGCCGAAGCGAGGCGTCCAGGCGAACCTCCGAAATCGTCCCGTTGCGAACCGCGCCAAGAAGTGCTTCAACGGTTTCCACCTGACTCTCGTGACTGCCGCAGGCCAGCACGATGTCGGCGCCCGCCTCTATCGCCATGACCGCGGCGGGACCCACCCCGTAATGGTCGGCAATCGCCTTCATGGACATGGAGTCAGTGATGATCACGCCTTCGAAGCCCAGTTCTCGGCGTAACAGTCCGCTCAGCACAGGCTCGCTCAGGGTGGCCGGGACGTTTTGCGGGTCAAGCGCCGGATACACGATATGCGCGGTCATGATCATCTCCACGCCATCGCATATCAGGGCACGATACGGGAGCAGCTCCACCTCCTCCAGGCGAGCACGATGCCAGGGCACGACGGGCAGCGACAGATGGGAATCAAGCGACGTATCGCCGTGGCCGGGAAAGTGCTTGGCGCAAGGAATGACTCCCGCTGCTCGGTAACCGCGCGCGGCGGCGACTGCAAAACGGGAAACCAGGTCTGCGCTCTCGCCATAGGAGCGAATCCCGATGACCGGGTTGAGCGGGTTGTTGTTGACGTCGACGCACGGCGCAAAATTCACGTTGAACCCGAGATCGCGCAACCTGCGACCACTGACGAAGGCCGTGCGGGCGGCCAGATCAGGGATGCCAGTGGCGCCCAGGGCCATGGCGCCGGGCGCCGACGCCAGGGCATCGAACGGAAGGCGGTCCACGACCCCACCCTCCTGGTCAACACCGATGAACAGCGGAGGAGCGTTCCCACGCGCCCGCTGAAGTGATGCGCACAGTGCGCTGGCCTGCTCGCTGCTTTTCAGATTTCGTGCAAACAGGATCACACCGCCCCAGTGATGGCGAGCCAGACTCGCCTGGAACCCCGGCGTCACGCCGGCGTCACTGAAATCCACCATGACAAGCTGTCCGACGCGCTCCTCGAGCGTCATCGACCCGTCCGAAAACCCGCTCACGTCTCGAAGCCCTTTCGCCCGTCGCTCACGCTGCAGGGCGTTCGCCCGTGCGGATCGAGCCTCCTTCATCAATGGCGGGGTAAAAGGTGCGACCGGTGGGCCTCTCCGACCCTACGGATTGCTCAGGGGATTGCCTTCATCCTTACTTCCTGGAGGGAGAGAGCAGGGGGAGGGCAGGGGGCGAGGAGTGTCCACACGAAGAGCCGGCAGGGTTCGCACGCGCGAGACTTCAGGACTTTCGGAAGGAAGACCGTCAGGAGCGTACATGAAACTCGGATACCAGTTCTCCAACTTCAACGTTCCGCAGGGCCCGACCGCCATCGGCCCCGACCTGGCACGAACCGCGGTTCTTGCCGAACAGGCGGGATTTCACAGTTTCTGGGTCATGGACCACTTCTTCCAGATCGAGTTCATCGGTCCGGCGGAGATGGACATGCTTGAAGGATACTCGGCGCTGGCCTTTGTCGCAGGCCAGACGCGCAAGATCCAGCTCGGCACCATGGTAACCGGGGTCACGTACCGCGAACCCGGAATCCTGGTGAAGACAGCCACCACGCTCGACGTGCTCAGCGGTGGACGGGCGTGCCTGGGTATCGGAGCTGGATGGTATGAACGCGAACACCACGGGCTCGGGGTGAGGTTTCCTTCCACCGCGGAGCGTTTCGAGCGCCTCGAGGAGACCGTTCAAATCGCAATGCAGATGTGGTCCGGCCTCACTGGCCCCTACACGGGAAAGCACTACCACCTGGCCGAAACCCTGTGTCGACCATTGCCCCTGACCCGCCCTCACCCACCGATCCTGATCGGC
The DNA here is from genome assembly GCA_021782195.1 of bacterium. GTDB lineage: Bacteria > Vulcanimicrobiota > Xenobia > RGZZ01 > RGZZ01 > JAJXVI01. The sequence goes on from JAJXVI010000248.1 coordinate 2,661, forward strand.
GGCATGGGGGAAAAAAAGACCCTTCGACTGGTTGCACGCTACGGCCAGGGCTGCAATCTTTTTGCATTCGTCGGACCGGAGGCAGTCAGGAACAAGCTCGAGATCCTGCGTGCCCATTGCAAGACCGAAGAGCGTTCGTACGAACAGATTCACAAGACCGTGCTCGACTCGGTCGCGCTAGCCCCGCGCGAGGAGGACGGAAAGGTCACGCCACCCCAGTTGCTGGCCCGTCTTCAGGAATGGGCTGACGTCGGGATCGACGAGTACATCTTCTCATTGCGTGAACCCACTCCCGAGGCGTTCGAACTGCTGGCGACTGAAGTCGTTCCCGAGGCCGGGTGCCTGCGCGCAGGCGGAACCGCTCAGTGAGGCAGCCGGTGCAACCAGCGGATTCGCCGGCCTCGCTGCTCTGAGACGTGAGAAGCCCGGTGGCGCGCCCGAAAAGGGGCGCGCCATCCAACCTGGGAACGCCGGCGAGGACACTCCGCAACAGATTGGAGGATGCAAAGCATCCGCAGCGATGTCAGGCCGGGTTACGGGCGGGCTCCTATGAAATCGTCTCGACCGGCTCGACCGCGTCGGCCGCCTCTCGGGTCCCGGGTCTCTTCTGCCCTGCAGGAGCTGCCGGCTGCGGCACCTGACCCTCACGAGGCGTGAGAATCATGTGCATGAAACGCCCTTCCATCTTGGGTGCGCGTTCTTGCTGGCAGAAAGTCTGAAGTTCCTGGAAGAGCCTCTCAAGGAGCTCCATTGCCAGCTCCGGGTGAGCCATTTCGCGACCCCGAAAGCGAATCGTCACCTTGACCTTGTCGCCCTCTTCGAGAAGACGGCGAGCCATTCGATACTTCACCAGGAAGTCATGCTCGTCGATCTTCGGGCGCATCGTAACTTCGCGCAGCTCGACCATCTTACGACGGGCACGTGCTTCTCGGTCTTTCTTGCTCTGCTCGTACTTGAAGCGACCGTAGTCCATGAAACGGCATACGGGGGGGTCTGCGTTGGGAGAGATCTCGACCAGATCCTTCTCACGCTCCTCAGCCAACCGCTGCGCTTCTCGTAGCAACAGGATCCCCAGTTGCTGGCCCTGATCGTCGATCACGCGGACTTCTCGCGCGCGGATCTCCTGATTGACCTTCAGTTTCTTCGAAATGGAAGTCACCTCCTGATGTTGTCACGGCAAGGCTGGACAGCACAAGCCGATGATATTATAACCGAATTGACCTGTATTAGAAACTACCCTGCCACGAATTCTCATTCAACCTTGAGGCAAGACGTTAGCAGAAGTTGAAAGCGGCGGGAAGCGCAACGTCGCTCAAGCAAGGGAGACTCACAGGGGAATTCACGTGCATGGCGAAAGGTTCTGGCGGATTCCACAGGAGTTCCGCCAGACTCGATCGGCGTGGCGGCCCGCTCCTCACAGCCTGCGTACGAACTGACGACCCGAGATCTCGTCGAATGCAGTCGGCGACTAGGTCGATCTTCGGCACTCGACGGCGCCAGAGGGTTGGCCGAACCCTGTTGACGGGCTTGCGGGTGCCCCGCAACGTACATCGGAGCGCGGATCGGCCAACCCTCTAACCCCACCTGTTGATCGGCACGACCTTTTCGGCCGCGCATCGAGACGGGCTACACTGCTGGAGGATGCCTCGCTCAACCTGATGCAGACCATCGTGCACGGCGGCTCAATCGCAATCTTTCTCCTGGCCGGGGTGCTGTGGCCCAGGCGAAAAATGCCCTGGCCTGCCCGGGACACTATCGTAAACGTGACCACCGGGGTATCTCTGGCCATGCTTCGGTTTACCGTGCTCGCACTGGCAGTGCATCTGCCTGCCGGACGCTGTTATCGATTCGTCACCGTGCAGCAACCGGTTGTGCAGTTCCTCATCGTCTTCCTTCTTTCCGATTTCACCCGTTACTGGGTCCACTACCTTCACCATCGCATCGACTTCCTGTGGCGCTTTCATCGGGTGCACCACAGCTCGGAATTCCTTGACGCAACAAGCGGGCTGCGCATGCACGTCATTGATTTTCTTGCGCTCTCCATGATCCCGGTCGTGTTGTTCGGAGTCCTCTTCGACTGTTCGCGCTTTTCCCCGGTGGTATGGATCGCCCTGGCACTTACAACCGATGCCTTCGACGCGTTTGAGCACGCAAACATCCGCATGTCCCTGACCTCTCCCTGGATGGCGCGATGGAACCTTCTCTTCAACAATCCCGTGTTCCACGGCTGGCATCACTCCACTGACCCCGGCGAATACAACGGCAACTATGGTCAGGCGCTCACGATCTGGGATCGGATCTTCAACAGCCACATCCCGCACACCCAGCCCCCCCCCGAGAGGGGACTTCCTGAACGC
>JAJXVI010000249.1 GCA_021782195.1 bacterium
TGGGGATCGTAGCCGTACCGCTCCCGTACACGAGCCGCAATGAGGAGCGCCCACGGGGCGTGCACGCGAGCACCGAACGGCGAGTGGACACACAGACGCCAGTCGCCGACCTCGTCGGGAAAGCGTTCCACGACGATGGTCAGTTCGTCGCACAGCGCACCGCAGGCGCGTCGCTGTTCGTTGAGGTAGTCGAGGAGGGTACGGGCGGCCACGGCGTCAAGGCCCGCGTTCTCCAGCCGCACGAGTGCGTCGGACGGCGCGGCCTCGGTCAGCGCGCGCAGAAAGCGTCCGTGGGCGCGACCCAGTTCGATCGAGCGACCCACCGCGTCCCCCTTCCAGAAAGGCATGCGCGCGGGCTCGCCTGGAGCCGGGCGGACGAGCACGCGGTCGGGCGTGATGTCCTCGATTCGCCAGGAGGAGGCGCCGAGCACGAAAACGTCCCCGCGACGCGACTCGTGCACCATCTCCTCGTCAAGCTCTCCCACGCGGCGGCCGACCCCTTCCCCGACCACGTACACACTGAAAAGACCGCGGTCAGGGATGGTCCCCCCGCAGGTCACGGCGAGACGCTGCGCGCCGCGGCGCGCGCGGATGCGACCGCTGAGGGTGGAACCAGGCGCGGAGACGACCGAAGCGGCGGAAGGTGACCGATCCCAGACGAGGCGCGGACGAAGATCGGCAAGGTCCTCGCCTGGATACGCACCGGAAAGCATGTCGAGCACGCCGACCATCGCGGTGGCCGGCAGCGAGGAAAACGGGGCCGCGCGGCGCGCGAGCGCAGTGAGGGCGGCCACGTCCCAGTCGTCGAGGGCCGTCATCGCGACCACCTGCTGGGCCAGCACGTCGAGGGGGTTGCGAGGATAGCGCAACGGCTCCACGTCACCCGCGAGCATTTGCTCTGCCAGCACGGCGCAGTTGAGCAGGTCGCCACGGCAGCGCGGCAGGATCACGCCCACACTGCAGCCGCCAACCTGATGGCCGGCTCGTCCGATGCGCTGCAGGCCGCTGGCCACCGAAGGAGGCGCCTCCACCTGCACAACCAGGTCGACCGACGCCATGTCGATGCCAAGTTCCAGCGACGACGTCGCCACGACTGCGGCCAGGCGCCCTTCCTTGAGGTCATCCTCCACGCGCCGGCGCTCCTGCCGGCTCACGGAACCATGATGCGCGCGCGCGATTTCGGAACCGGCCAGTTCGTTCAGGCCCCCGCAAAGGCGCTCTGCGAGACGCCGTGAGTTCGCGAACACGATCGTCGCGCGATGCGCGGTGATGAGTTCGAGCAGGCGCCCTTCGATGGCGGGCCAGACGGTCTTCGTCGGGTCGGTGCGCCCCGCAGGGTCCAGGGTGCGGGGGGAACGCGCGTCGGAGAGGTCCTCACCGCGTGGAGAGCGCGAATCGGAAGACGACGTCAAGCGCTCGCCCGCGCCCGCAAGGTCCTCGGAAGGAGGCGGCGGCGTCGGGTCGGGCACCTCGACGCGCAGGATGGGAGCATTCCGCCCGGGCGGCGCCACGATGGTGACGGGACGTTCGTTGCCCCCGTCGTCGCATCCGGCGAGGAAACGAGCGACCTCGTCCACCGGCGAAACGGTTGCGGAAAGCCCGATGCGACGGGCGGGGCGCGGCAAGAGCACGTCGAGTCGCTCGAGAGAGAGCGCCAGGTGAGCGCCGCGCTTGTTCGGCACAAGTGCGTGGATTTCGTCGATAATCACGGTGTCGACGTCACGCAGCACGTTTCGCGCACCGGACGTGAGGAGCAGGTAGAGCGACTCGGGCGTGGTGATGAGGATATCGGACGGGTGGCGGACGAAGCGGCGACGTTCCTGCTCGGAGGTGTCGCCCGTCCGCACCGCAACGCGCAGATCGCCCCACGCAGTGGGACCTGGGGCGGCGCCCTCGAGCCCGCGACTCTCTGAAGAACAAACGTTCGTACGTGAACAAACGTTCGTATATGAACAGGTGTTCGTTGCCGAACAAAAGTTCGATTTCGCGCAAGCGTCCGCGGGGGGAGAACCGTCCGCAGACAGAGGAACGGCGAGCGCCGTTGCCGCGGCGCAGATCCCGCGCAGGGGATGACGCAGGTTGCGCTCCACGTCCACGGCCAGCGCCTTGTGCGGCGACACGTAGGGAATGCGCAACCGGTTGGCGGAAGATGGCAGCGGATCGGTCCCCAGGCGGTCGATCGACCACAGGAAGGCCGCCAGGGTCTTGCCGCTTCCCGTCGGGGCCACGACCAGCACGGCCGGATCGCCGCGCGCGAGTGCGATCCACGCCCCCTCCTGTGCCGGGGTAGGGGCCTCGAACGACGCCGCGAGCCACGTACGGGTCGGTGTGGAGAAGAGGTCGAAGGCGCTCACATCACGCGGTTCCCGCAAAAGTTCACGAGTGCCTGCCTGGGGTTTCGCGCGGTTCCCCGGAAATTAACATTCCCGCAATATTTCGAGGGGGGCAGTACGTTTCCAGCAGCCCGCAGGATTGATATACTGTGGGGGACGTAGAGAAGGATGCCCCTGTTCATACGTTCTTTTCCGGCCTGCCAGACCGGCCCGGAGCCATGACGATGTGGAGGACTCACCCGTGGATCGCATCAACTCGGCCGACACACGCCGCCTCGAAAGACAGTTCGACGCCGCTTCCTCTCCCCTCGCCCCCGAGCGGCGCGCAACCGACGCGCACCGTGTGCATGCCGGCGACGGGGGCGCCGTGCCGTCCTCCGCCGATCACGTCACAACCTCCGCTGCGTCAGCCGCCCCCCCGTCGACCGCCGCGCCGACCGTAATCCACTTCGAGCATCTCGGCGACGGACGAAGCCTGATGCGCATGAGCGACGGGTCGAGCTTCCTGAAGGCAGCGAACCACGTTGTGCGGGAAACCGACGCCGACGGAACCACGCGAATTTCACTCCCCAACGGCCTTCTGATCCAGCACGACCGAGACGGCCAGACCGCTGGTTTCGACCCGGCCACGGGTCGCACGTTCAGCGTCAAAGCCGAACAGCACGCGGAAAACGGGCAGTACTACTTTCACTTCACCGACCCGCGGGGCAATCGCTACATGGCCACGTCCGAAACCCTGCGCTTTGAAGTGACGAATCCGTCGGGTACGATCCACCAGAAAGTCAACTCGAGCGGCAGCATGAACCTCTCCACGAAGACAGTGCTGCGCGACCCGAGAGGCCGTCTGCAGCAGGAGACCGAGACCGTCACGGTGCAACCCGACGGCACGGTCATCGGCATGGGCCTGCGTCACAAGAACATCACGCTGGACAATCGTTGCATGCGCTACACGCAGAGCTCGGGCGTGCGCGTGGAGGCCGACCTCCCCTACCCGATCCCGTTTGCGTTGCGGATGGGGGGGCAGGCACAGGAAGCTCCCGCGCCCACGTCGAGCGTGCCGTCCACCCTCCTCGCGGACGACACGAGCGCCGCGACTTCCTCCGGGGCCGTTCCATTCACTGCCCCCGCGTTTCTCCAGGGGCAGACCGCACAACCGCAGGGTCCCCTCGCGGCTTCCCCCGGTGGTGTTCCATTCATCGATCCCGCACTCATCCAGGGGCAGAACGGCTCTCTTCAGGCGGCGACCGCTTCCCCCGGGGCGGATTCATTCACGGATCCCACGCTAATCCAGACGCAAAACCCCACTTTCCAGGGTGCGACTGCTTCCCCCGGGGCGGTTTCATTCACGGATCCCACGCTAATCCAGACGCAAAACCCCACTTTCCAGGCGGCGACTGCCGCACCTGCGCCGCCTGCGGATCCGACCCCGATTGCCGTGAACGCCTACGGCCCGCCTCCCTCGTTCTTCGCGTCGGCAGGCGCACAATCAAACATCGGGGGCGCCCAGGCAGGCGGTCCGGGCTTTACCGCTGGCGCCGGTGCGGCCTCTGGCGCTGGGCCTGGCGCAGGGAACGTCGGAGGACCGGGATTCACGCCGTCGTTCGCCACACCGGGCTCGGGAGGTTTCTCGCCGTTCGCAGCCGCCGGCCCCGCCAACGCGTCGTCGTTCGTCGCTCCGGGCCCCGGAGGCCCGTTCCAGGGGCCGTGGTCTCCCGGCAACCCTCCAGGCTTTCCGCCCGTCGGGCCGTTTCCCGCTGGCGGACCAGGAGGAACCATCGCGTGGGGTGGTCCCGGGTCGCTTCCGGGGGGCTATCCCGTCCCGCCGGGGATGCAGATACCGACAAATATCCAGACCTCCCCGTGGTCAATGCCGCCTTTCAACATCCAGGCTCCGAACACGCCGGTTCCGCTCCCCGCCGACCCGACCGCTCCGGTCATGACCGCTGGTGGGCTTGTCCGACAGGCGCGTAGCGACGGTTCGATGTACATCTCGCTGCCGAACGGCATCGTGTTCACCGAAACGCCCGACCAGAAGTACGTTGCGTTCGACGCCCGCCTCAATCAGGCACTGCCGGCAGCCGAAGCCGACGTGGTCACGCCGAACGGGGGGCCTGAGAAGCAGTTCGTGTTCCGCGACGCCGTCGGCAACGAGTACCTGATGTACTCGAAGAGCCTCGACTTTGCGGTGACAAGCGCTGACGGACGGGTCCGCGAGATCGTGATGCCGCAGGGCAACATCCTCATCATGGCCCAGACCCCAACCACCGGTCCGAACGGACAGCCCGCCATCAAGCAGCACATGGTCGAGATGCTGCCCAACGGACAGGTCAACACCTTCGGAGAAGCGGGCGTGAACGTCGGCCTCAACGCCGTCGGGTTCACCGGCAGCAACGGTCAGCCCGTATCCGTGAACCTCCCCTACCCGATCCCCCAGAATCAGGGGATGATTTCGACGCTACAGTCCACCGGCCAGTTGCCGAACGCGGTCTCGGGAACAATGTACACACCCGGCACGATGCCGCAGCAGCCCGGAAGTCCTTCCCCGACGCCGGATCCCGGCGCGGGGGGCCCGAACCCGTTCGGAATGGGGATGCCAGGAGCGGGGGGCCCGAACCCGTTCGGAATGGGGATGCCAGGAGCGGGGGGCCCGAACCCGTTCGGAATGGGGATGCCAGGA
>JAJXVI010000250.1 GCA_021782195.1 bacterium
GTGCGCCGCTGTGCAGGATCTGGCCGGCAAAGATCGGCATCAGTCGCATGAACGGTACGGAACCGAAGCTGGTCAGCCCGATGAGAATCAGGAGGGCTCGAACCGGTGGGGTGCGGGCGCAGAAGCGAAACCCTTCACGAATCTCTTCGATGGGGGATTGTCGCCCGACAACTTCGGACTGCTGCGCCGGCTTTATCATGAGAAGGCCGGCGATGACCGCGAGGAACGAAATCCCGTTGGCGAAGAAGCACCACCCCTCACCAATGATCGAGACCAGTATCCCTGCAATGGACGGTCCCAAAATGCGCGCTCCGTTGAACATCGAAGAGTTGAGTGCGATTGCGTTCTGGAGGTCTGCACGTCCCACCATTTCGACCAGGAACGACTGACGCGTGGGGATGTCGAAGGCCATCACGACTCCCATGAGCGTAGCCAGAACGACCATCTGCCAGACCTGGATCTCGTGCGTCAGCGTGAGGCCAGCCAGGGTGAGGGCCAGCACCATCATGGTCGTCTGGGTGACGACCAGCACGTTGCGACGTGAGAATCTGTCGGCCACGAGTCCACCGAGGGGAGCGAGGAGGGCTGTGGGAATCTGGCCGGCAAATCCCACCACGCCCAGGAGGAGCGATGAGCCGGTGAGCCTGTAGATGAGCCAGGACTGGGCCAGGCTGTCCATCCAGGTGCCGACGAGCGAGATGAGCTGACCGCTGAAGAAAAGCTGGAAGTTGCGATGTTTGAAGGCGCGCAAGGCGCGGGGTAGAGGGCGTTTCACGGGAAAGCATTCTGCACGGAAGGGAGATTCCTCTTGCACGGTGTTCCCGTTTCCCAGATTCTGGAGACACGATCGAGAACGTCGTGCCTCTAGAGGCGCGGCCGAAAAGGTCGCGCCGATCAACATCTGGGGGCTAGAAGGCCGGCCGATCTACTATATCTTGTTGGTTGCGGGATACCCGCAACCAACAGAAGGGGGGGCGGCCGGGCCTCTAGAACGAAATGAGACATCGTGCGCGGTTGTTGTCTGGCAGACACAGGGTCAACAGCAGTCGTCTGTCGCCAGTTCGTATCAAGAGCATGCTGGCGTCCGATGTTTCGCGCTGAAAGAGAACCGCCTCGCCGCGCCGATGAGCGGTCCAGCCGGGTCCTCGCAGGAAGGGGAGAAAGCGTTCGGGGCGCAAGCACAGCGACAGACTTCGCTGCGCGTGCTCGGTCAGCAGCGCGTACAGACGTGGCGATCCGTCCACGAGCAGTTCCAGGGTGCGGGGCGTGCGAACGATGCGGACGACCGCACACGCGCGTCCGTTGGACGCGGTGGCGGTTGTGGCGCCGGAGGGGATCCAGAGCTCGGGGATTGTGGCCAGACCGCCGGACTCACCGTTCAAGACGGATGCCGGATCCACCCGGTCTTCTTGCCACGAGGAAAGGAGCATCGTCATCACTCCATCATCATGGTACCCTGGCCCCGGCTGGAAAACCCCGTCCTGCCGACGCACCGCCGGTTCACGGGACGGTCGGTTGTAGCGGCCTTTCACCACGTCCCGTTTCCGCCATCTGCGCGGCGGTCAGGAGACTCGGGGGTCTCCACCCATCAGCCGATCCGTGTTGCCGTGTCTGTGTCGGCGCACTTTGGAACGCACACGCTGTCGCGAGCGGTCAGCGCTCGCACGGCGTCCTCGAGTTCGCGTGGGTGGCCCACCACGCGGTCTGGCGCGGCCGCGCGCACACGCACTTCGTCGTACCAGCCGTAGGTTACGCCGACGGTGCGCATTCCCCAGTGCCGCGCGCACTGCACGTCGAGTGGCGTGTCTCCGACGGCGACCGCGGTGGTTGGCGACACGCCGAGTTCACGGGCGGCTTCCCCGTAGTGTCGCACCTTGTCGCTTCCCCCTTCCTCACCGCCGACGACGCTGCCAAAAATATCTGCCAGTCCGGCCTGTTGCAATCTCTGCCGAATCAGACGCGCGTCTGTCGTGGATGCGATGCCCAGAGGAAAGTCACGAGCCAGTCGTTTCACGGCATCCGTGGCCTCAGTGAAGAGTGGAACGCTGGTGTAGTCCACGTGCGCCCGCGCAAACGCCAGCGCTTCGTCAACCTCGGACGGTTGCATCCCGGCGTCGGTAAAGTTCTCTTCCCAGCGGGCCTTGTACCAGTGACGAAAGCCTTCGACCGAGTTGATCGGAAGGTGGCGGCGCATATGTGCGAACGTGATCACGTAGAGCTGGTAGTACATGCCGACCGAGTCGGCGATCACGCCGTCCCAGTCAAAGATGACGGCGGTTCGCTGTGCGCTGTTGCACGACGAATCGTGGGCAGGATGTTGTGTGGTCACAGTTCCTCGATTGCGAGTGAGTTGGGAGCGGGTTGCGTCAGGCCTTTATCCGTCGGCAGTTCGCTCGGTAATGAGCGCAAGAAAACGAGAGGGAAGATTTTCCAGCATGGTGGGGGTCACCAGCCGGTTGGAACGTGCATCAGCACCTCCGGATCGACCGGGATTCCGTCAACGTAGCAGGCCCAGTGCAGGTGCGGTCCGGTTCCGGCGCCGGTCATTCCGACCCGGCCGATGACCTCACCCTTCCAGACCGACTGTCCGGGTCGTACGTTCTGGTGAGATTGATGCAGGTAGAGCGAGCTCACACCGAATCCGTGGTTGATGAGCGTGGCGCTGCCATTCACCAGCATGTGGTGAGACACCACGGTCACTACTCCTGCATTCGCAGCCCGGATCGCGGAACCTCCCCACGCTTCAATGTCGATTCCGTGATGGTATGCGTGATACCAGCCGTTGTAGGTGCGCTGAATCCCGAATCGCGTTCCGAGCGGCCCGGCCGCTGGGACCACGAAGTTCCCGTGCCAGTAGCGCCGTGGCAGGAACACGGCGGCTGCGTCGAGGATGCGGCGGTCTTCTGCCCGGGCGCGCGGGGTCAGGTACGTGGCCAGCATTGCGCGCGGCAGGCGGATCTCGCCGTGTGGATAGGCGTGCTTTACGACCCGCACCGATGCGGACGCCACCACTTTGCCGTCGGTGTACAGCGCCAGCTCGTGCACGCCGGGTTTTACGTAGACGGCGATCGGCACGACGGTGCGAACCTCGTCCTCGTCCTCGACGCCGACGGGCCAGTCCCGGTTGAGCCAGTGGATTCGCGTCGTGGCGTTGTGCACTGCGTCTCTCACCGTCAGGAAGAGCGCTCCCCCCTGGCGTGGTGCGCCCTGCACCTCGATGGACGCGTGAGAGGAAACGGGAGTGGGCGGTGGGATTGCTGCACTGTGCGGCGGATTTGCCGACGGGGGGACACTCCAAGAGGCCTGCAAGGTCGCGGCCAGAAGCAGCGCGATCGCTGCAAGCATGCGGCAAGCGAGCGTGCAGCAGCCGGGGCGCGCGGTCCGGCCGCGTGCGGGGGGACGGGGACGTGCGGGGGGACCGGAAATCCGTGGAAGCATGTGATCGACTCCTTTGCGCTCAGCGTTCACGGCGCTCAAAGCTGCGGCGTCCACTGCCACAGGTGCAGCCCCGTCAACGGCGTTTCCACGACCAGGGCGCCCGCGTATCCTTCTCCCGGGTCGAGTGCGGTGAGATCCCAGCGTTCAAGGTCGGCGTTTCCTCGGTCGGCCAGCAGCCGCGCGGGTTCGTGCGGGGCGAGCGACACGTCGAACCGGTCCAGTGCAATCGCGAGACCCGAACCGAGTGCCTTGAGGTACGCCTCCTTTCGAGTCCAGCAATTGAAGAACCCTGCTGCCTGCCAGGCTGGCGGAAGCGCCGTCAGGGCCCCGACCTCGTGTGGGGAGAAGAAACGTTGGGCGATCCCTTCGCGTGTCACGTCGTCCCGGATCCACTCGAGATCAACGCCCACCTCACGGTCGCGGCACACCGCCAGAAGCGCACGCTCGTGAGAATGCGACAGGTTGAACCGCAGGCCCCGGGCGTCTTGCAGGAACGGCTTGCCGTGAGCGCCTCTGCTAAAATGCAATGTCTCCGGATCGCATCGCAGGTAGCGCGAAAGCACGTCACGCGTCATGGCGTGCGCGGCGATGAACCTGCGGGTAAGTTCCCCTCGAATGAACCGGTCACCCCGCTGGCGTTCCTCGTCGCAGAGCAGGGGAACGAGGCGAGCAACGGCGCTGGGGGCAAGGTCGAGTGCTGCCCGCCAGACGTGCACCTCGCCTGGACCCAGGAGGAGGTCAACGGGAGGCAAGAGCCAGTTCAACGCAGTCGACTCACTGCCCCATCTCGACCACGTCGGAAACCACGAGTGCGCCGTGTGAATCACGTCGTGTGTCGAAATCGACCTCGTCACCCGGGGCGAGGTCTTCGAGTACCCTGGGGGAACTGACCACGAAGTGCGTGACTCCCTGCCCCAATCGCATGTCGTCGAGGGCCTGGTGCTGGATCGAGAGCCCTTCGCGGTCCCGGTCGATCATCTTGATGATGCCGTGTCCTCGCATCACGGTCGGTCGAGCTACGAGATGCGGAGAAGGGACGAGGCTGCTGTCGACCGATGTGGGTCTGGGCGGGGGAGGCGACCCGGGTGCCGTGGACGGCCCGGTCGACGAGGCCAGGGGAGCCGGAGCGGGAGATGCAGGCGCTGCGCTTGTCCCGCTTCCATGCACTGACCGCGTCGGGGCGGACTGCTTTGGAGAAGGGGAAGGGGAGCAACCGACGGCGAACAGGCCTGAAAAGAGCAGGCCAAGCAGAAGCTGTCGTTGAATTTTTCTCATCGACATGATGAATGCGCCATGGTGCGCCTGAGTTCCTCTGTGCGCGTTCTCAGCTGCAGGCCTGGAGTGTGCGGCCCACTGATCGTGTTTTTTCGAGATTACACGCGAAGGGAGCCTGGAGGTTGCACGAGAGCGTGAAGAATCCCTGTCAGAACTGCGGCCTTGCGCTGCCGGTGGACGACGAGGTCGCCAGTCGCGAGCCGGCACGTTTCCTGTGTCCGGCGTGTACCAGGGCTTCCGCATCGCGTGATGGCGGAGAGGCTTCTCCTGCGACTGCTTCGAGCATCC
>JAJXVI010000251.1 GCA_021782195.1 bacterium
GAACTACTCGAAATGCAGGCAGTCACCCCGAGGTTGGCCCGTGAGAAAGCCCTGCTCACCGACATCTTGCTTGACAGCAACCGGTTGCGAGAAGCCAGCTCATCTTCTCTCCCCTTTTCGATCAACTGACCTGCGTCAGGGGTGACCGCCGAGAACAAGTCTGTGCGGGATCAGGAGCACAGAACGAACGTAGATTCAAGGGTGAACCCGTACGCTGCCTGCCAGCGAACGCCCGTCAACGGGCTCTGTCAACCCTCGAAAGTTGCGGCGAAAGAAGGGCGCGCCCGGCAACCCGTGGGAACCAGAAAGCCTGGAAACCGCTCGGGCCGAATCAGATAGCCAGGAAAAACCGACTGCGTACTGGCGCACCCGAGGTGGCGAACCACGATCTCGCCGAACACGTCGCGGAAATCGGTGGTCACAGCCAGATCGCGCCGCTGAAACAACTGCTCGGGCTCAAGTCCGGGCCAGTGACCGTAGACCCGCCCGCCCTGCACGCCTCCTCCCACGACCAGGTTGCAGTTTCCGTGCCCGTGATCGGTTCCACCACTTCCGTTCTCGGCCGTCCTGCGCCCGAACTCCGACATGGTCAGCAACAGCACGTGCTCCATCCGGTCGCCCATGTCCTGACTGAACGCCGTGATCGCCTGCGCAAGGTCGGCCAGGCGCATTGCCATCTGACCGCGCGCGCCGCCCTGGTTGACGTGGGTGTCCCAGCCTGTGCTGTCAGTCGCGGCCACTTCCACCCCCAGGTCGGCCTTGATCAGTCTGGCCACCTCCTCGAGCTGGTGGCCCAGCGGCGAGCGTGGGTACTGCGCACCGCCGGTCGGGAGATAGGGTGCGCGACCTGTCTTCTGGCGAATCATCTCCGTGGCCACAAACGACTCGTCGCCCGCCCGACGAATCGGATCGCGTCTGGCACCGTGATACATCTCCTCAAACGCGTGCTCAAGCTCCCCTCCCGCACCGCGCACGCCAAAGCCCGCCACGTCTGGAATGGCCAGGGCCGGAGCGTGGCCAAAGAGCGAGCGAGGGAGCGTGGGGAGCGTCGTCACCGCGCGAAAATCGCCACGTGTTGACGGTGGCCGGGCGGCAACGAGCCGGTTCAGCCAGCCGTCTGACACCCTCTTGTTCCCGGGGGCAGCAGACTCCATGAAATCCTGCGCGTCGAAGTGGGAACGGGTGGAGTCTGGAGATCCCGTCGCGTGCACCACCGCCAGCATGCGCCGGTCGTAGAGGCTCTTCAGAGGGCGCAACGCGGGGTGCAGTCCGAACGAGCCGTCGAGGTCGACCGCCGAGTCTGCATCCCCCATCCGGGGAGGGGCGATGGCGGTGGCCCGTCTCAGGCGATGGTACGCCCGCTCTCGAAATGGAACCACCACGTTGAGCCCGTCAGCCGCACCGCGCATGAACACCACGACAAGCACGCGTCTTGCAGGAGGCAACGCTACGGCAGTCCCAGCAAACAGTGCGGGTGAAAGCGCAGCGCCCACAAGCGCCAGCACACCGTTCCTCAGAAAAGTGCGACGCGTCAGCGCGCTTGGACCGGTCACCGAAGTCGGCCCGCATGCCGTCCCAGGCAGAAGCCGGTTCTTCCCGTCCTGTGTGAAGTCGTTCACGGTTGTCCCTTCTCCTTTCCGCAAACAGGAGCCAGCAAATTTCCATCAACGTCGTTGAAACTCGGGAGACCCGAGCAGCAGGGCGATGATCTGGGGAAACGTCGCGCGGCCCTCTTCCACGCGTACAACTGCCTCGCGAAGCACCGCACGGGTGGTCGCCTCTACCCGCACACCGAGCAACGCGGCGCTCATCTGGCTGACCATTGTATCAGGGTCAAGGGAGAACGCGCTCAACAGACGAACCGGCTGCACGACCGTCCCCCTTACGCGACCGCCCATGAGGGCCGTGGCAAACGACATGCGCTCCAGCATGCCATCAGTGCTGAGCCAGTCAACGGCCTGATCGGGATAGCCGGTCGGAGGCAGACACAGGTACGGAGACATTCCCATTCGCTGCAACACCCACAGAACGGGGCGCGCGTCCAGGGTCTGCGCGTTCACCGCGCGCATGGCGCTCATCGTGAACTCGAGGGGGGTTTTGACCTTGGCGCCATCATTGGCCGGTGCATTGAATTCCGGGGACAGGAAGATGGTCCGAAGCATCGCTCGGATATTCCCGTCGGTCTCCATGTATACGGCCGCCACGCGGCGGACGAGCGAGGGTGGAGGAGCATCCGCGACAAAACGCCGGCAGAGTTCGAAAGAGAGATGGTCGGCGGTGTGAGGGTCGCGCGCCAGAATGTCGAGGACGGCATCGCCGTCGGATTCTCCTCCACCAGCCGGAATGTGGTGCCCGAGCACCGTCTTGGGACCGTCATCGTGCATCCCCGGTCGAAACACGAAGCCCCCCCCAAAATCCGGGCGATCAACGGTCCATCCGGTGAAACATCGTGCCACCTCGACGACGTCACGCTGGGTATAACCACCATTCACTCCGAGGGTGTGCAACTCCATGAGCTCTCGCCCATAGTTCTCGTTGACTCCCCCTTTGCGGCGCGCCGTCGAACGCCAGTTGTCAAGATAGTAGAGCATGGCCGGGCTGCGCGCCACGGCGCCCAACAGGTCTCGGAAGCGTCCCATCGCGTGAGGACGGATGACGTTGCGTTCAAAAGATGAAAGTTCGAGACGGTCGGCACCCTTGTAGAAATAAACGTTGAAATGGTTATCCCAGAAATCCACCATGACCTGTTTCAACTGGTGATTGCTGTACAGGTCGCGGAGCAGGCGAGCCGCGCTGAGTTCCATGAGAATGTCTTGCGGTCTGCCCCGCCGCGCACGTGGAGGGAGTTCGCTCACAAAGCGTTGCGCGAATCGATTCCCACGACGAGCCATGTCCTTCAAGCGTTTCACCTGGCCCGGATAGGGATAGGTCAGGGCCAGTTGTCGCGCGGACATATCGAGCGAACGTAGTCCGGCGAGACGACGTTGCACGTCTCGGTCAGGAATGCGGTCCGGATGCAGCTGTTGCTCGATCCAGGGCCGAAGCCCCATGGCCCGAACGCGCGCCACATCGTGCGGTCGAGGCCCGTAACCGAGCCGGTCGAGCACGTGCACGATGGCAGCGTCGGAAGGCTCGGGGGCTGCAACCGCGTTCGCGCGGGCCAACAGGAAAATGCCCAGAGCAACTCCGCACGCCAGTCCGCTGTTGGCCAGCACGCGACAAAGATTCGGCATCGTGCCCTCCCCGTGAATTCCAGGACATGCCACGGGGTGAAGCCACTGGATGCGCACTTCCCGTGCAGGAACTCCGATAGGCCCGGCGACCCCGTTCCTTCGTTCCGACACGCCAGTGCGGAGATTGTTTCAGCACCCCGGAAAATCATCGAGGCGACGCGACAGCAGCGTAAAAAAACGAATCCTGGATCAAGACGACGCGTCTCCGGTGGGGAGTCCATCCGGCCATCCGCACGGACGGTCCGTGAGCAGGCCTGGCTTCGTGGTGGCACAGTCGAGAAGATGCCCGCACCAACCTAGAAGCCCGGCCGCCCCCCCCTTCTGATGGTTGCGGGTATCCCGCAACCTACAAGATATAGTAGCTCGGCCGGCCTTCAAGCCACTAGATGTTGATCGGCGCGACCTTCTCAGCCGCGCCTCTAGACCAGCGTGCGCGGCCGTCCTCGCGCCGCGCGTAGCGGCGCTACTGTCCCGAACTGGTGCGAAACCGCGCAATCTGCTCCCAGCAGCGCTTCAGGTTGTCCCCCAGAATCACGACGAGATCGTCCTGACCTCCCATTTCAAGCGCAGACTGCACCGCTTCGACTTCTGAAAGCACGACTCGGCACGTCCCCTCCGGACAAGAACGGCCCAACGCCGCGCGTCCCTTTCGCACCCCCTGCGCCAGCAGGGCCGCCGCCTCCCCGACCTCCCGACCCCGTCGGTCATCGTCTTCCTTGATGATCACGATGTCAAAAATTGCTCCCGCCTGCTCTCCAAGGTGCTGCAGGAAATAGTCCTGACGGTCTCCCGCGCACGCCAGCACGCCGATGCTGCGGCGCTTGTTGAAGACCTTCACGAACGACGCCATCTCGTCGAGTGCCGCGATGTTGTGGGCATAGTCGAGCAACACGCGGAAGTCGCGCACGTCAAGCAGGTTCATCCGCCCCGGAGCGAGATGATACGACGCGTCGAAGGTCAACAACCCCTGCCGGATATTGTCCACCGAAACGCCCGCGAGATGACAGATCAGGGCCGCCGCCAGTGCGTTCTTGACGTTTGCCAGTGAAGTGCCACCATAGGTCGCCGGAATTTCAGAGGCGTCAGCCAGCGGAATCCTCTTGCGGTCGGCATACAGGACAACCGTCTGCGGACGCTGACGCGTGGGCCCCGCCCCGCCCCGCCATCCCTCGAGCGTCGCGCCGCGCCCCCCCGACTCCACGTGACGGCGAAAACGTTCGTTGGAAGGTTGGAAGGAGAAATAGGCCGTTTTCCCGTCACATTTTTCCGCCATGGCCACGCAACGTTCATCCTCCGCGTTGAGCACTCCCCAACCGTCTGATGCCACCACTTCGATAACGAGCGACTTTACATGCGCCAGTTCGTCGATGGTGTGGATACCTCCGATGCCGAGGTGGTCATCTGAAACGTTCAACACGGCCCCGATGTTGCATCGGTCAAAACCGAGCCCGCTGCGAAGGATACCTCCACGCGCAGTCTCAAGCACCGCGCAGTCGATGGTTGCGTCCTTGAGGACCATGCGAGCGCTCCACGGCCCCGTCATGTCTCCCTCTCGAATCAGGCTCCCGTCGATGTAGATGCCGTCCGTGGTGGTAAATCCGACCCGATGTCCGGCCATCTTCAGGATGTGCGCGCACATGCGCGTGGTCGTGGTCTTGCCGTTTGTCCCCGTGATACTGATGAGGGGGATGCGCGCCGGCGTCCCCGGAGGAAACAACATGTCGAGGACCGGCCCGGCCACGTCGCGCGCCTGCCC
>JAJXVI010000252.1 GCA_021782195.1 bacterium
CCTCCCGGAAGCCGCAGAGGCGCTCGAAATTCTGGCCACCTCGCCAGAAGAATACGTGCGCCGCTTCGTGGAGCAGACCGTTGGAGAGATTGCACGCGCAACTGCCGAACCATCCACCTCGCATACGGCGGGCGCACGTCGCACGATCGCCCCAACCACCGCCTTCCTCCCTGACACGCTCAATGCACGGCTTGTCCACGCGCTGGATGCAGGCAACCTTGAACCCGGGCTTCTCAGCGCGCTTGACGCTACTTTGCACCAGAACGTGCGCGAAACTGCCGAACTGCTCTATCCTCTTCTGGCCTGTGAGCAGGTGCCACTGCTGCTCGAGCATCTTGCCCATAACGCACGCGACCACGAAGTCATCGATATCAGCCGACGCCTTCACGATGTACTCACAGGCGGAAACGAAGCTCCCGGCGCAAGGCTCCAGGCCCTCAAGGAAACCCTCGACGGTCAGGAAGGAGCGGCAGCGGTCTCGCTCCGGGGATGGGTCAAGGAATGCGCGGATGCCAGTGTCGCCAGAAGCCTGGATGACATCGTGGCGTGGGGACGCAATGTTTCCCGCGAACGTTATCGCGTACTGAACGAAATCCCCGACCGGCTGGCGGAAAGCTGGGGCATATCCGACCTGCAGGCAACGCTCGACCTCGTCGCAGCCGCACCCAGAATGATTGAACGCGAGTTTCCAAACCCTGAACGCACCCTGCTCCTGATGGTAGCCGAGCACTGGCTTGAAATCATCGACCAGGAAATCCAGAACCAGGTGTCCGGAGTAAGCTCATGAGTGACGCAATTGATAGCCTGAACAACAGTTCGTATCTCAGCTATACCCCGCCTCAATCGGCAGCTGCGCCGGCTGCTGGCGCAACCGACGTGTCCCCGACGGAAGAAGCACCGCCAGAAGAACAGGCTCCGACACCCGCACAGGTATGGGGAAGCGATCACGTTGTTGGGCAAGACGTGGAGGGCGAAGGTCCGGCCACTGGCGATCCGCAAGTGCCCGCGCATCTCCACCCGGACCACGCAAGATCGTACGATGATCCGTCGTCTCGATTCCGGGACACTGTGGAACTCTCGCAGGCAACCGGCGAGCTCCCCGAAGATTCCAGCCACGAAACCGAAGACCACGCCTCGGCCGATGCCGACGCAACGTCTCCCGAGTCCACCTCTCCCGATAGCACGCCGGAACAACCTGTCAACATGCAGCACGCGGCGAAACTGGCACGCTTCGCGCACACTGCGTGGGGCGGCAACCGCGAAACCGAGCGCGATACAGCAAGACTTCCCACCGCACAGGAACATGCCACGCACGAGACCGAGAAGGAGAACACAACCTCCGCTGACGCGGCCCGCAGCCACAGCCCGCACGATGAAAGCGAGCACGACGTTTCGCAACTCCCCACGTCACTCGAGCACGCGAGCAAGGAGCACGTCAAGACCCGCACCGACGAAGCAACGCATACCGACCGTCGAGGATTGAGCGAGGAGCGGTTGTCTCACGAGCATTCCCGCGGATCGAGCCAGGGCCCCACCGCCAGAGCCGGTGAAGCCGCAGCATCCGCGAACAGCGTCGGGCACGCCGCCCACAGCGCTCCGTCCGGCGAGTCCGCAGCCACCGACCGTTCCGCCTGGAGCGATCGAGACCGTGAAATGCTCGATCACAGCATCGGGGCTCCCCGCTCCTTCCACGATCTGCATCACGCCTTTGTGCAGGGCAGCGAGTCGAACTGCACGTCGGTTGGTGAAATCAAGGCCGCCATGGCCACCTACGGTAACCGCATGTTCAGTGACGTCCGTCCCAATCACCAGGGCGGGTACGACGTCACGCTTCAAGACAATCGCCGCGTCTCACTCAGCGCCCAGGACATGGACGTGGCCAAGAAAAACGCCGACTTCCGTGGCGCACCCTCCGACGAGAAGTCATTTGCCACGCTTGCCTACGCCGTCGAGTGCAAACAGGTGGCCCAGGCCCACCACGAGAGCGTCCAGCAGGGCGCCAGCGAGCTGAACCACGGTTCCAACATCCAGAGCGTGGCAGGCTACCTGGGTCTGCGCCAGAACCTCGAACTGGCAGACCACCTCTACAGCAGAGAAGGCGCGGCAGGATTCGGAAGCAACCAGCAGCACGTCATGTTCGTCAACCGGGGGGAAGTCGACCACTACGGGCACATCACGCGCCGTCATTATGGCATGAACGAGTTCTACCGGTTCCGTCCGATCCCGCACGAGCGCTACAATGTTGCCGCCGGACAGGAAGGCGCACAGGGCGGACCGCAGAACGCACCGCATAACGGCGCCTCAATTGCACCGACCGGCCTGAGCGGATTTGCCCGGGAAGACCATACTGTAGCGCCGCTCAGTGGACCCGAGCAAACGTCAGCCCCCCGCAACGGACGCACAATTTCGCGCTGGGGAATCGAGGGAAGCGGGGCGCGACCCGGAGAGGCAAACCCTGCCACTGGCCAGCGACGCAATGACTACGACGGTCCTTCACGGCCCGACGGCTATCGCGACCGCCGGGGCGAAAACCAGGACGTCGGCGAAAGAGCCGATCACGACGGAGACCGCCACTTCAGGAACTTCGACCCTGACCACGACGGAGACCGCCACTTCGGAAACTTCGACCCTGACCACGACGGAGACCGCCACTTCGGAAACTTCGACCCCGATCACGACGGAGACCGCCACTTCGCACCGGCGGGGGCGAGCGGGAACCGTCAGAGCGGAAACTTCGAACCCATCGCGGGTCATGGGCCGGGCCCGGCCGGCTTTCCGGGCGGACCGACCCGACCCGGCATGTTCGATGGCAGGCTGACCCAGCTTCGTACGCCCACGTTCCCGACCACTCCCTCCCCAACAACTGGAACGCGCATCAACATCCCGCGGGGACCGTCCCTGCCCCCGTCCCCCACCGCCGGCACGCGCGCCTCCATCCCCTCGAGTCCGCCAGCTCCACCCACACCGAGTCTGCCGGAGCCGCACCTGGCTCCACACGGTCCGCACATCGCCAACGCCCCGGTCTGGAACGGCTCTCGTGCGGGATTCCCTGCCGGTCCGCCAAGAGTGGCCACGCCACCCGGAACAGGCTCGTTTTCCATGCCTCCGAGCCTCGCTACCTTCGGAGCAGGCCGGAGTCCGTACGCGGGGTTCAACCCCATTCACAATCAGCCGACCGGCACCTTCACGCAACTGCACCGGCCCATCGACTCCTTCCAGGTTCATCACGAGGAAACGCATTCTTCTCACGATGAAACGTCGCCGAACAAGGCGCATCACGAGACCGAAGCGCACCACGACGAGCACAGGCAGGCACACGAAAGCCACGCTGAGCAGTCAAGTCACGAGGCCAGCAAGAAGCAGGCCGACATCACAAAAGCGCGACAGAAGTCGACCGAGCACCAGATACAGGAAGCGGAACACAGCGCGGAGCACACCGACGCCTCGGCCCTCGAGAAAGAACTGCCCACGCTCGCGGCCCGAGGGGTCATCAGCCGCTCGACGATGGCGATGCTTGCAGATTACCTCAAGTCGGGCAAGCTCCCCTCATCACCCGCCGAACAGCAAACCCTGTTGCGCTCGCTGAAGCAGGTCAGCGAGCAAAACACCTATGCAGGGGGTGCTGACGAACGCATCGGATCCCACCTCGACCTCGCCGAGCACGATGGCATGGCGCCCGAGATGTCTGGGGTCACACCGACCGACCCTGCCCAGGAACCGGGCAGCGCCCAGCACGGTGGGGCACCAGGCAACCCGCAAATCGACGAAATCGTACTGAGAGCCTCGCAGCAACCGCTCGAAACGGGCGACTTCCAGGCGCTTGCTCACATCACCACCGAGGGAGGCGCACCGGCCGCCCAGCAGGTGACAGACGCGCTCGAATGGATGATGGCACAACCTGACGGCCCGCAGAAGATGAGCGAGATGTGGGGACAGGCCGCCAGTGAGGAAAATGCGCCATACATGGCGCAGACGCTCTCGCAGATGGCACAGACCTCGCCCGAACAGACGCTGGGCCTGATGCTCCTCACCACGGATCACCCCGGGGGCGCGGGCCAGCTCGTCAACCTCTTCGGGAGCATGAGCCAGAGCCCGGAAGCATCGCAACATTTTGCGACGATGTTCGAGCACCTGACGAGTTCGCCGCAGTCCGCGACATCAATGGGTGAACTGCTCGACCATCTGACGAGTCCTCAAGACAGCGCCGACTTCAACGGATCGCGAGTCATGGCACGACTCCTCAGCCGTGGATCGCAAGACACAGGCAGTGCTCAGGCCCTGCATACCGGCCTCGCACAGACCATCGACGCAGAGGGCGGCGCCCGTTCCTTTGCGCGCGTGATGTCACGAATGACGCGCACCGACGCAGGATCGGCCGATACCGCGCGCTTCCTAGACAACATGAGCAGTGCCGGCGCCGTTGACGGATCGGCCGGTGGAGGAAGCGAAGCGATCAGCCGTCTGCTCGCCCGTTCCTCTTCATCTGGGGGAGGCGCCCAGCAACTGCTTGATTCGTTCAATCGGATCGCCGCGAGCAGTTCCGGTGCAGATTCCATGGGAAGTGTACTGGCGCGCGCCGTCGATTCGAAGAGCGGCCCCGCACTCTTGAACAACCTCGTGAGTGGACCCGGGCAGGCGCGCTCACTCGGAACCCTCCTCAACCGGCTGGCTTCATCACCTCAGGCGGCAGCCGACGTGGGCGCAGCGCTCCGCCGAATGAACCCCGCGGCACTTGCAAAACTGCAGGCACGGGCCGCTTCCAACCCGGAACTGGCGTCCGCGCTCGACAAGTTGCTCGGGAGCCAGGAACCGACGGCTTCCGCTGCCCAGCCGTCACGCGCAAACCTGCCCACCACGCCGCTCACCACCACCACCGCCGCCATGATCGAGGCACAGACGCGCAGTGCGGCCGAGAACGTCGAAGGTACCACCGTTTCACTTGCAGGCAACGACGCGGCGGCGCG